>CANRGM010000101.1 GCA_947630155.1 uncultured Clostridia bacterium | reverse complement strand
CCTTCTTGATACTGTATGTCATTATTTACAACTGTTAAACCATTTATTTTTTTTAATTCATTATTTAATATTGGATTTCCAATTGCTGTTAAAATCTTTTTAATTTTTTTCACCTCCACTAATAATATTTTTTTCAAATTGTGCAACTTCAATTTTAACTAATAAATGATCGTCTCCAGCAAACATAAGGCTTTCTCCTCTTTTTAATGATTTTATTTCAATTTTTTCTTTTTCAGAAATATTGGAATATTTTTCTAATATTTTAATATTTTCTTCTTCCATTGAAAAAAAATTTTTAATACTTGAATTATTTAAAATACTTCTTCCATAGATCCCATCTTCTAAGCTAAATAAATCAGAGATATCCTGTGTAATAGCAACTGCACTTCCACCATATTTTCTTATTGTTTTAAATATTTTATATATAAATGATGCTACTTCTTTATTTGATGTAACTCCTATTAATCTCCATATTTCATCTAAATAAATTGATTTTTTATTATTTCTATCTATTTTTATTTTGTCCCAAAATAATTCAGTAAATAAATACATTCCATATTTTAAATTTTCTTCTCCTAATTCATATACATCTGCAAGAATTAATTTATTATTTAATTCAATATTTGTATAATTATTAAAAAATTTTAATGAACCTTTTATAAATGGTAGAAGTTTTATTTTAAATTTTTTTGTTTTTTCATCATTTAAAATATTATAAAAATCTTCTAAAATAGGCATATCTTTTGTTGTTTTAAAAATAGGTTTTATATTTATTTTTTCATCGTCAAATTTAAATAAAGTTTTATCATCAAATGTAATATTTTTTTCTTTATATACTTCTATTATTTTGTCTTCTAAAATAGCTTTTTCCTCTTCATTTAATTCTCCAAAAATAAGATTGAAAAATCCTATTAATTTTGTTATTTTTGTGGCTAAATATCCATTTTCTGTTTCTTCTAAACTATCTTGTCTTATATCAAAAATATTAATATATGTTCCTGAATTTGGACCCATTTTTAAAATTGTTCCATTTAAATTTTCACACATATTTAGATATTCTCTTTCGGGATCAATAATATATTGCTCAATCCCTAATAATCTATATCTTATAATTAATAATTTGGTATAAAAAGATTTACCTGCTCCACTAGTTCCAAAAATAGACATATTTGCATTTTTATATTTATTATTATTGTATCTATCTATAAAAACTAATGAATTATTATAAATATTTGTACCAATTAAAATTCCATTTTCATCAAAAACTGAAGATGAAATAAATGGATATGTCCCAACTAAACCATTGGTTAAAATATTTCTTCTAGAAATTTGTTCTAATTCTTTAGAATTATACATAAGAGGAAAACTTGACAATAAACCCTTTTCTTGTCTAAAATAAGCCCTTTTTGTTTGCATATTTTTGCTTTGTAATAATCCCTCAACTTTATTTAAAATATATTCTAAATCCTTTTTTTCTTTAGAAAAAACATTAATATAAATATATAAAAAATATAAATCTTCATTATTAACCTGTATTTCTTTTCTAATATATTTTGCATCATTATATGTAAAAGCTGCTATATCGATGTCTTGCCTATTTTCTCCAAATAACTTTAAATCAGTTCCAACATTTCCTATATGGTATGTTAAATCTTTAATTGTTTTGTATTTGTCTTGTTTTTCATAAAAAATAGAAATATTTATATTAATATTTGTATCTATAATATTTCTTAATAATAAATCAAAATTTTCTCTGCCATAGTCTGTTACAATTAATGTAGAATAATATATTCCATCAATTTCTATATATTTTGGATTGGATAAATTTATATATGATGGTGATAAAAAATCTTTATCAGAATATACACCCTTCATAAATAATAAATTATTATTATTTTTTTTTATTAAAGACCACCTCCTAATTTAAACTTTTTCTTGGATAGAAAAATGAAAATAAAATTTCTTTACACTCATTTTTATTGTTAATTTCTACGACTAAGTTTCCACATCTAGATATTGTATCTTTTATTTTTAAATAATTATCATTTAATTCTTCAAAAATAATATTTTCAATATTTTTTTCATTTTCTGTATCATTTTCTACAATATTTTTCTTTTTGCTTATAATTATAAAAAATTTTTTTGTTGCTGATTTTTTATTAATATTTAATTGATTTAAATAATTAATATATTCATCAGATAATTCTTTTATTTTTTTATCTTCTTTTTTTGCGGAATTATTCACACTAGAAATGTGTTTAGATAAATCTTCTTTATTACTTTGAATTAAAATTTGTAAATCGAAATTACATGTTTTCAAAAAAATTTTATATGAATTTAATATAGCTTCCTTTTCTAAGTCTGATTTTAAATTGAAATTAATTGGATTTATTTTAATTATTTTTATATATTTTCCATCTTTTAATTTTACAATGCCATTCTCATATATTTTTTCTATTGGAAGCCAATCTTGAACTGAAACATTTTTATTAAAAACTTTTTACACCTGCCTTTCTTTTTTATTTTCATTTTTCATAACATATATTTACAACATTTTTTATAACTTGTCAAGAATTTTCGTTCATCATAATTCGACATAATTCGACGATTATTAAAAAATTTTTATATTTTTAGAATAAAAAAAATTATATTTGCTAATAATAAAAATATAAGGTTAATATTAGTTTAACCAAGAGTGTTAAAGGTTGTCAGATCTTTAATATTCGGTCAAAGTTAAATATTAGCTTAATAAAATTAGGTTAATATTTTGCGGAGATGAAGAGTATATTATTTGTATGCAAGCTATATAAATTAATAACTTATGTGGTTAAATTATAGATAATATATTCGAGTTACGATTATTCTTATATATCCTAATGGTTATTAATAGTCCCTCGTTGGATGAATATAGCTATTAATTGTGTATTTGTAGTCAAGCAACTGATTAATATATGTGGTGACTAGCTTATTTATATAGCAATATATATTAGGTTATAAATTATGTATATTAGTTTTAGCTGAAGATTAATATTAGCTTTATCGATAATTCAATGAATAATATAAATTATTATTCATTGAATTAATTTTTATTTAT
>CANRGM010000100.1 GCA_947630155.1 uncultured Clostridia bacterium | reverse complement strand
TAGATGAACCTGAAATGGTAAAACAAGGCTCAAGATATGGCGTAAAACTAAAAGCTAAGGCTCCTTCTATCCACATGGTTAGAGCTAAACAGATACATTTCTTATCTGACTCGGATAATTCTAATCCGAGTTTTAAACATATATAGAGTTTTACATGATAATCTGATATTTTTTCCACATATATTCTTTCTATCTTTTCCCTCACAAAATCTTTTGTTATAGTTTTATTGGCATCTAGATCATAGTTAAAGTACTTCTTGAATTTATGGGCATTTTCTTTTGTTTTATCTATTTGTCCATTATACTCCTTTGAACTAATCTGTTTTTCTAATTTAGCAATGGTTGATTTGTATTCGTTGTTTATCTCCTCGAATTCATCGCTATCTATTTTACCCAGACTATATAACTTAATTAGATTCTTTTTTTCATTTTTTATAGAATCTAACTTTTCCTGTAATGGCTTGATATCTTCGTATTTTTGATTTTTGTTGTTATCTGCAATATCATTTAACTTACTTACTATATTGTTCATAAATTTATCCTCATTTTGCTTTAAATCAATAAAAAACATCTTTAGTAATGTATCTAGTTCATTTGTATAGATAGTTATACAATTAGGACATCCTTTTATGCCATTGGTTTTATAATTAGAGCATTGCCAAAAATCATCTTTACAGCTTTCTCGCCATTTACCTCTCCAGTATGAAGTATAATCGTGCTTACAATAGATTAGTTTAGAATATTTATATTGGCTAAGATGACAAGACCCTTGCTGATGAAAACTATTTTCTCTTTCCTCTAATATATCATTGCACAATTGCCATAAATTTTCATCAACAATAGCAGGTACTATATCTTCTTCTGCTTTATACAAAGTCCATTCTTCCTTATCAAAGAAAACTCTTTGCTTACTTAAGAAATCTATTGTTTCACTTTTTCTGCCACAATAAAAGCCTTTATATTTAGGGTTAGTTAAAATCCTTTTTATTGTAGAATAACTAAATTTATTGCCATTTCTATTAAAAATACCCTCTATTGCTAGTTTGTCTCCAACCTTTCTTATGCCTATTTTTCCAGTTGAATATATTTCATAAATTCGTCTTACTATATAGGCTTCTTCATCAATAATTGTCAACTTGCATTTATCTTTCTCATAACCCCATATCGCATCATTACCCAGTACTCTTCCTTTTTCTATTGACCTTGCAAATCCGAATTTAGTTCTTTCTGATGTTCTTCTACTTTCATCTTGAGCAAGTGATGCCATTATTGTTAATCTAAGCTCTCCCTCTGTTTCAAAAGTATTAATGTTATCTAATTCGAATAAAACTCCAATCCCTTCAGATAATAATTGTCTAGTTATTTGTAATGTATCTAATGTATTTCTAGCAAACCTGCAGACTTCTTTTGTAAGAATCAAATCAAACTTATGATTTAATCCATCTTCAATCATTTCATTGAAGTCATTTCTTTTCTTTATTGATGTTCCTGTAATTCCATTATCAGTATAACCTTCTACATAAGTCCAATTAGGATTTGAAAGTATTTTTCCCCTATAAAAAGAATCCTGATTTTTCAAAGAATTTTTTTGCTGTTCTTTTTCAGTAGAAACCCTTGAATAATGTGTAACCTTTAATGGCAAATCATATATAGACTTGCCACTACTCAGGGCTTTTCTAATTAAATATAAATCCATAAAATCACTCCCAACTATTAATATATCACTCTTGTGTTGTAACTCTATAAAAGCTCATTGTCAATAGTTTTAGAGCATAAATTAAAACACTTTATAAACATTCCTGTTACTATATATTAGTAACTATTTATAAAGTGTTTTTTATATGTATTTATATTTAATTAACTAGCCATTTTAATATCTTCTGTTTGATTTACTATTTTGCCTTTTTTATATAAAACATTAACTGTAGTTCCAATATTTAATATAATTTCTAAATTAGCCAGACCATCCTCTGTAAGTTTCTCAACTGTTACTTTATCAAGAATAGCCTCAACCATTTCATCAGGCATTCCGTTATAAAATTCTAAATCTTTTTCAAATGATTGTCTTAATTTGTCTTGTATTTTATCATTATCTCTAGAATCTCTTAATTTTACTAAATCATCATATTGTGTTTTTATAACTTCTATTTTTCCATTGTATTCATTATTAGCCTCTTCAAATTCCTTTTCAGTTATCAGGTCTTTAGTAAATAAATTTATCAGTTTTTTCTTTTCCTTATTTAGTACCTCCAACTCTGATTCTTTCTTTTTTATATCATCTTCTGAAGAAAAGTCTTTTAATATATCTACACAATTATTTATTAAATTATCAACAAATGTTTTTTTATTTATAAATAATTGATTAAATATATTCTTAAGGATTTCATCTAAGCTCTTAGTATATAAATTCACATTATCTTTGCAACCTTTATTTCCATCTTTTTTATATAATGCACATTGCCATAATTCTTTATTTCTGCTTAATGTTCTCCAATATGTGTTTCCATCTTTTTTACAAAATATTTTTCCTGAATATTTATACTTATTATCATAACCAGATTTACAATCACTTTTAGCTTTTTCACTTCTTCTATTTAAAATAGAATTACATTTATCCCAAAGTTTTTCATCTACTATGGCAGGTACTATATCTTCCTCTGCTTTATATTCAGTCCATTCACTTTTATCAAGATATGCTTTTTGTTTACTTATAAAGTCTATTGTTTGTGTTTTTCCTCCACAATAAAAACCTTTATATTTTGAATTTGTTAATATACTTTTTACTGTAGAATAAGCAAACTTTTTTCCTTCTTTAGTAAGTATTCCTTCTTTTGCTAGTTCATCTCCCACTTTTCTTATACCTATTTTACCAGTTGAGTATATTTCATAAATTCGTCTTACAATATATGCTTCTTCCTCAATAATAACCAATTTACACTTATCTTTTTTATATCCCCATATTGAATCATTACCTAATACTCTGCCTTTTTCTATTGCTCTCGCAAATCCGAATTTAGTTCTTTCTGATGTTCTTCTACTTTCATCTTGGGCAAGTGATGCCATTATTGTTAATCTTAATTCTCCCTCTGTTTCCAGAGTATTAATGTTATCCAATTCAAATAACACACCAATTCCTTTAGATAATAACTGTCTAGTTATTTGTAATGTATCTAATGTATTTCTAGCAAACCTGCAGACTTCTTTTGTTAAAATCAAATCAAATTTATCATTTAAACCATCTTCAATCATTTCATTAAAATCATTTCTCTTCTTAGTAGATGTTCCTGTAATTCCGTTATCTGTGTAACCTTTCACTAGAGTCCAATTCGGAATTGATAAAATCTTTTGCTCATAAAAAGTATCTTGATTTACTAATGAAGTTTTCTGTTGTTCCTTATCAGTTGAAACTCTTGAATAATGTGTTACTCTTAATGGCAAATCATATATAGATTTACCTGCCATCAACTCTCTTCTAATTGTAAATAAATCCATATAACCTTCCCCTTATTATAAATCTATATTATGTAATAAGTATGAACTTTCTTCTTTGTTCAAAATTTCTTGATTTGTTGCTGATTTAATTAAAAAGAATGTTAATGTTTCATATATTGAATCTTCAAATTTTTTTATAGTATTTACATCAATTTTATTTAATATACTTTCCATCTTGTCCACCTCTTTTTAATTTATATTGTGACCGTAAAAAAATTATTACAATTATAATTAAAAAGTTGTCCACTTTATTCTCTTTGGAACATCAACCCCAGCACTTATACCTTTTTCTAAGTTATATGATTTAGTTTTCTCATTATATTTAAAAGCTGATTTATTCCAATCTCTATAAGCTCTATCTGATATTGGTCTTTTGCCTCCTGACAACACTTGTACATCCTGTTTGTGCAAACTTTTCACCTGTTCATACACAACATCTATTCCTGCTGAAGCTCTTTTTCTATATATATAATCAATAGTATTCTGCTTATGTTTTTCTGAATTTAATTCTTTTCTTTTATTTTTTTCTAATAAATAATTTTCATTATTTACAATAACTTTATTTACATACTGACTAGATACACCAAGCTCATCAGCAATTGCTTTCTGACTATACCCATTTTTAAAATATAACTCTTCTATCTTTTCTTTATTTTTCATACATACTCCTGTTTGGTTGATTTTTTGCTAACAACTTTTTGACATAGCAAGACAAATAGAGTTTTTACTCTATTTATCTTGCTGTGTATTTTTATTAACTTTTTTCTTTTTGGTTGTTTTCAACTGTCTTGCCAAGAGTTTTATTATGTCCTGCTGTTTCCAATTAGAAAAATCTCTCATTGTATTTTCAATATAATCTGCAGTTAGTTCTTCTCTTCCACTGTTCTTAAATTGAAATACCATTGCTTTTGCATATGTTATAGCTTCTTCTATTGTAATCTTTTTTTGATTTTCTGTATCCATATGTATCTCCTCCTTCATCAGATTTGCACATAAGAATACATATTTTTTTCAAAGTGTATGCATTTTTGAAAAATTTTTATAATTTTTTAATTTTTTCTTTTTCTACCTTTTGTTAAAACTCTAAATAGATACTCTTTTATTTCTTGATTTAAGTCTTCATCGTACTTAAAATTAATACTTGATGCCTTTAATATCAATGGTTTATATTTCTCAAATAAAAATATAATTTCATCATCACTTAAATTAAAATCATTAAACATTGCCATCATCTCCTATAATATTTTTAATTACTTTTAATAATTTATCTCTTCTTCTCTTTACAGTATTTTTATCTAACCCCTTTTCTTTTGCATAAGAACGAATACTTTTATTTTTCTTAAACAACGAAAAAAGCATCATCTTTTCATCTAAAGACAATGCTTTTACAAAATCATATAATTTATCATTTGAAAACTCTTTTTCAAACTCAATAGCAGAATTAATTTCTCTTAAACATTTTTTTATAACAATATCTAATACAGAATCTCCTTCATCAAGAAGATTCTCTGTTAATTCTGTTGTTGATGTTGTCAAGAATTTATAATTTTTTCTTATGTATAATCTTCTAGCAGATACTACTGCTTTTTCAAAATAAAGTTTTTCTTCTTTTGTTAAATCTTCTTCTAAGTAATTTTTCCTTTCCATTCAACTTCCTCCAAATTCAAACTCGGCAAAAGTTTAAATTAAAGGAAGTTGTTAATTCCAATTACATAATATTAATATTCCATCCCTCCTAACACAACAAAAATTTATTTTATAAAAAGATCATTTGTATTTCAATAGTCTTTCGTGTACATTAAATACTTCCCTTAAAATAAACTTTTGTCTAAGGAAATTTTATAATCCTGTAGAATGAAAAGCAAAAAAATTACACTTTATTACAAGAATTTACACTTTTTTACAGAGAATTATGCCTATAACATAAGTAAAATTAAGGAATTCCTTAATTTTAAATTCTTCAAAAATCCATTGAAAAATGACAAATTTTGTGATATATTATGTATATATATGATGTTAACATATAGAATACTATTATTAGGAGGGTGTATAAGAATGATTAATCTTATGATAGCTGATGATAATATTCCATACACAGAATATTTATCTCGTATGTTAACTAAAGATAAAGATGTTGAAATTATTAATATTTCTTATGATGGATTGAGTGCTATTGATAATTACAATAATCTCAAACCAGATGTTTTAATCTTAGATTTGGATATGCCCGGTTGCTCTGGAATCGAAGTATTGAAGAAAATCAATAGTTACACCAAAAACAATAATATAATTGTTGTTTCTGGTTCAGAAAACTGGCGAAATAAACTTCATGACAGCACCAAATTTGACTGGTCTTATCAAAAAACAGTTTCCCCCTCCGAATTGTTGGCTACAATAAAAATGATAGCTGATTCCAACAAAAGATACTTAATAGAAGAAGATTTGGATAATATATTAAAAAATTTTCTATTTGATGCAACAGACAATACAGAATTAATAAAGACAGCTGTATTAATTGTTTATGAAAGTCCAAAATTAGATTGGGATAATATAATAAAGGAAGTAGCTGCAAAAAGCAATATAAAAAATTCTAGGTCTGCATATCAATCGATTTATAGGACTGTAAAAAAAGCTACTAATAGACACGAAAACAACTTTAATGATTTTGAAGATATATTAACTCCATCTTTTAGTTATAATCCATCTGCCAAAAATTTTGTTGTAAGTATAGCTAGATATCTAAAAAAAACATATAAATAAAAGAAAGTAGGGTGTTCCTACTTTCTTTTATTTATATGTTTTTTCTATTATCTATTTTAACTTACTATATTCTTTAATAATTGTAATAAAAAACCAAAGGAATGTCAACACTCATTTGTTCTTTTTCTTAATTGTAATTTGTATTACTCTATTGGTTTATGATATATTACTTCATTCTACTTTAAATTCTAATTTTTCAAAAATTTCTTGTGCTGATTCTTTACTTACATTATTTCCCAATATAAAACAAGTTTTTGAATCTTTTATTTTTATTATATAATTGTATTCACTATTGTCATATTCATAAAAGAAATAATCAATATTACCTTTACTCTTTTCTTCAATTATAGTTACATCATTCTCATTTTTTACCTCATCATAGTATAAATCATAAGCATTTTCTTTTCCAAAAGTTCCTTGAGATATTACCTCATCATCTTTTGAAAATTCTATTGGCAAACTTGATGTCATATTATATCCACCAGTTGTGTCCATCTCTACTTTAATTTTGTCTCCTGTGTCAACATTATAGGTATATGATTTACTTGTATGTCCTTTACATCCTGTTAATCCTACTAGTATTGAGCTTAAAGCTACTATTAATATTATTATTTTAATTATACATTTTTTCATTATAATTTCCTCCTCTTACTATCATCATTTTAAATTTTTAACCCAATTTGGATCATATTTATCTGCCCAATCAAGTTTACTCGAATACAGAGTTCTTACAGATTTCGTTACTTTTTCTCCAGCCTTATAATAGCCCATAATATAGCGAAAACTTATTATAAAAACACTTATTAATACTTCTTCTGTTGTATTACAGTATATATCAAAATTGTATAATTCGTTATATATAGTAGTATCATTTTCACATTGTGCAATTTGTTTTTCATTGTTAAAAATTGCTGCTATAACTTTATTATCAACTATTGCAACTGCATCAGAATTATACTCTTGTCCATTATATACACATTTGAAATACGGCTTACTTGATAGCATTTTTTTCCACCAACTTTGCTCTGCTTCTGCCTGATATACTTCTCCCACTATATTATTATTTTCACTTATACTATATGGTCTGAATTTTTCTTTAGTTTGCTTCGTTCTTTCCATATAGAATTCTTTGCCAAATAATTTTCCAGTTAACTTAACTTCAGGTGTGCCTAGATGTCCTTTTAGATATAAATTTCCTATTATTTCATCATTTTCTATAATATCAAAATTAGCAGAAAATAAGTCTTTATTGGTTTGTTTCACTAATATTTTCATAAATTCATTCACCCCATTCATTCTTTTGTTTCTTTTTATTTTTACTTTTAATAATCTAAATACTATACATCGAAACTAAAATTAAAAATACTATAATTATCATTATTGAAATTACATCTAATAACACTAACAATAACTTTTCTATTGTTAATAATGACAAAAAAAAATTTAAAATCCCCCTTCTAACTAACTAGCTAAATAAGATTGAACTCCATATTCAATTTATTTAGATTTTTTTACATTCCAGTCTAATTCATAATTCTTAATGCTATTATAAAAGTCATTTACACATTTTTTATCTATATATAAACCAGTTGCATCTATTGGAAATCCTAATTGTAATATATTACTATCTTTTAAATTAATCTTTACAATATGTCCACTTAATCTTTCAAATCCACTCTTATTATTCTTTTCATTGTCAAATACATCATCAAAAGTTACATTTTTAATGTTTGTTTCATTAATTTCATATTGTGCCTCATTGCTTAATTTATATAAATATGTTGTTTTTCCTTCTACTACTAAAATCATTATCTTTTTAATATTCTCTTTTTTACTAATTATAGAATTTATTATTGAATATTCAATCCAATATAGTATTACACAAACTATTACTAATACTGAACTACTAATGTCAACTCCATTATCATTACAAATCATTGCACCTTTTAATATTATAATTGTAGTTATTATAATTATTGGAATCCATATAAGCATTGTGATTGAAAAACTTCTTGTTTTTCCGTTAGTCATATCAACTACAGTAGTATATTGACAACTTTGTTTTCCATATTTTTTTAATATCTCATTTATTTTATCATTCATAGTATTGAACCTCCTTACTATACTTTTTGAGTGTTTTCTATTCCATTATCAAATCTAAAAACATTTATATTTATGCCTTGTATAAATCCTGCTTCTTTCCCAAACACACCTGAGATTGTTAAATCTTCGTTTCCTTCTAATATTAAAATTTTATCGTTTATTATATCTTTAGTCATTTTGTCAGTTAATGCAATAAGCAATACCTTACCATCACTTATTTCGATTTCTATTTCTTTTCCATTTTTTATTGCTCCCACTTGCTTACACTTTATTTCGTTTACCTCGAAATCCCCATCTTCACAAGCCATATAAATTTTTATTTTTCCTATACACCCATAAATTGATTTTTTTCTTATTATTTTTACTTTTCTCATTTGCTTTCCTACCTTTCATAAATATCCATTTTCTTAACCATATTTTTTATATACTCCTCTTATATTGTTACTTAATTAAAAAATACGCAAAATACAACTAGACCTACAATTAATATAGCAATTATACTGCTAACTATAATTTTTACTTTCTTAGATATTTTCTTATTTAAAATTACAACTACACCAATAATAAATAACAATATTGAAGCAATGATTGACACAATCTGTGCCCCTGTTATTGTTGATGAAACTTCCATATGTGATGTTGTTGGTAGCTGACCGTATTGTTCTTCATCAATTAGTTGGTCTGGTGGTGGTCCATATACTTCTGTTTGATTTGCCGCGAATATCTTTGTTTGTGCTCCAATTATAAAAGCACTAATTCCTCCTAATATCTTCTTAAAAATTTTTTTCATAAAAATTACCTCCCTTGATAAATTTATATAATATATTTATTGTTTTATTGTTTTAATAAATTATTGATACATAATTTGGGCTCTTTTTTATCAAAATCCCATGTGTGAAGCGAATCACCTCTACAATATTTCCAATCCTTACAGTTAGCACATTTTCCACATTTAAGCTTATCTAAATTTCTAAACCATTCAAATTTATTAAACCAAACATCAGCAAAATTATCGTATTTAACATTACCTTGTATTAGCTCTTTTCTTCTTTCAACATCAGGACATACATATATATCACCATTATATAATATACTTGCAACTGTAAAACCTGCGAAACAGAAGAATCCAAAATTTCTAATAGAATATTCTCTGTCCATTCCTAAATAGTGGGAACATCCGTATGTAATGTCAAATTTTGATTTTTTATTCTGCTCCTGCATAAAGTTAAATACATATTTGTAATCATTAGCATCCAATGATAAATTATCGTTATCTAATGCACGTCCTATTGGATCCATATTTATAACTCTCCACGAATCTACTTCTAAATCTTCCATTAACTTATACATTTCGTTTAGTTCATTTATGTTCAACTTGTTTACTACCGTAGTAATTTGAAAAGCTCTTAAGAATTTATCATTTTGTAATTTTTTAATATTTTCAACTGTTTTTGAAAAGCTACCTTCTACGCCTCTAAACTTATCATGAGTATCTTCCAGTCCATCAAGACTTATAGACATAGTGGCTAAGCCTGTTTTCTTCATTTTTTCAATAATGTCATCATTTATAAGTAAGCCGTTTGTGGTAATTCCCCATCTAAAACCAAGTTCGTTATGTGCATAATCCATTACTTCAAATAGATCTTTCCTTAGTAATGGCTCTCCTCCTGTAACATTTATTAGAATTTTATTGGGTTCAATCTTTTCAGCAATATCTTTAAATGCTTTTTTTATTTCATCTGTTGTTAACTCATCTTTTAAAGTATCACATTCTCCTGCTCTACTTCCGCAGTGTTTGCATTTTGAATTACATCTTAGAGTTGTTTCCCAGAATAGATTTCTTAAATCTGGCTCTTTTGATAATTTTTCTTTTTCAATACTTAAAACCTCTGCTTTTCCATAATTAATTATTTTTCTTACCTTTTCCATAGTTTGCTCATTCCTTCATTATTGGTTTGTTTCACTAATATTTTCATAAATTCACTCACTCCATTCATTCTTTTGTTTCTTTTTATTTTTACCCTTAATAATTTTTACTAAAAGTATTCCCAATATAATACCTACAATTACTGAAAGGAGCGTTATTGATGGTATAAAGTAGATACTAATTTTATATTTCCAATATTCAGACATTCCCTTTTCTGAACCATACTTTTTTATAAAAGCCTCTTTTTCATCAGGTTCTTTTGTTTTTATATCTAATATACTTTTAGCAGTTTGCTCGTCTGACGTTTGGTTTTGTGTAGCATATACATTTATTGAAAAAATTGACATTAATACTATAACTGCTAAAATAACTATTTTTATAATTATTTTCATCTATATTTTACGTCTTCCTTTACATTTCTTCTAATTCAACATTCAAATTAGCATCAACTTTAACAGTATATTTTTTCTCTGTATTATCTTTATCTCTTATAGTCATTGTTGTATTTCCTTCCCTTATTCCAACAATATTTACTTCATTTGGGCATCTCCAAATACTAACATCTCGTGCAATATTTTTGTCATCTATAATTACTTGACTTTCTTCAACAACATTATCAAGATATCCACATTTAATTTTTTTGTACTGTTTTTCTGGAGAATTTATTATTTTAGCATTTAAATTACTATCTACACTAATCTCATATTTAATAATAGAACGAGTCTCTCCTGGATTCAGATCGATAACCCAAATTTCAGTATTCCCTTCTTTAATCCCCTCAAAATAATATTCTACATCTAATGAATATCCTACATCATCTTTGTATTTGCTATCATCTTCTTTTTCAGAAGTTTTATATTTTATAATATTTTCATCTAAAATTACATACATACTATTATTTACTGTAGAACCATTCTCAGGAATATTTATTTTAACATACTCTTTATTTGGATCTAATTCATTTTCCTTTTTGTTGTTGCAACCTGATAGTGCAAATAACCCTATTATCATAACTATTATTAAATCAATACTAATTAATTTTCTTCTCATAATTATCCTCCTCATATTTTTACTATTATAAACCCATTTTAGCAGTTATAATATGTTTACAACATATACCCAAATCTACGAACTCTGTATCTACAACTGTTCCTATAAAAATTTGATTCACTTTTTTCTGGTATTTTCTGTGATATATATAAAATACTCCCCAAGCAAGTGCAATTAGTGTAACTACTTTCCAAAACATATTTTCATTACCTCTTTCTTATAAACTTATATAAATACATACTATAATTTAGATGATTTTTCTTACTATTTTTGTTGGTATATATAAAATATATCAGAAATATTTTAATTTAACAGAAAACAAGTCTTTTCCTAAAAAACAATTATTTAATATCAATCAATTTAGATGAATATTTATTATCATAAACATCTGTCACAACAAACACTCCAACATATTTCTTGTTTGGATCTAAATCTGTTTTCTCAAATGTAAATTCACTATTTACATCAATTGAAACTCCTCGTGTAGATGATAGTTCACCTAATTTTTCATAATTACCATTTTCATCAACATCTATTTTTCTAGCAGATTTTATAAAATATATTGAACTATATTTGCTTGAATCAGTAATATCTAAAATTGCTCCATTTGAAGTTGTTTTTCCCTCTACTCCTGAAGTTGAAGACCAATTACGTGTTGCTAGTTTTTCTATTTTACCATCATTATACACCTTTATACTCATTAATGCGACCGTTGTATGAGAAATATAATCTTCTCCATAAGGTTCTGCCAATATAATTGGAACATCATACATAACATAATCTTCAGTTCTATCTGTTTCAAATATGTAGCCTAATGGGAAAACTGTTCCATCAGATTTGTCTATAACTGAAAGCAATTTATTGTCTATATTTGCTTTTATAACTCCATTATCATCTATTTGTGTATCAGATGATGTCAAAATTGTGTTATATGTACCATCACCATTATCTTCAAATATAACAAATTGTGAGCTTTTATATTCTGACTTTTCCTCATCTGTTAATTGCATTGAAAATCCTGTATCTATTTTTACTACATCTTTTGCCTTTACTGCAAAGCTACTTGCATTTTTCTTTCCTGTATATATATCAATATAGTTTTGAGCAAAAGTTTTATATGTATTTGAAAAATCTATTGTTTTATATATTGGTGACCAATCAAAAGATTCTGGAAAATACATTGAAATTCCGTTAGAATATGGATCTGTTACAGATTTGTATATAACTGCATCTTCGATTGCTTTTAATAAATTTTTGTTGTTACTGTTTATTGATTGTAATTTTGTTACTAATTGATGTAGGTCAACCATATCGTAGCAATCCTCTGTTTTTTGATACTCATATACTCCTGCCCTTATTTTTGCAATCTTTTTAAAACTTGTTTCATCTAATTTAATTTCTCCAAAATATTTATCTACTTCGCTAACAACATTTTCAATTTTACTTAAATCTAGTAAGGCAAATGTAATATAAGTTCCTGGATTTGTTTTCTTCATTGCTTTTGTATATGTGTCTATATAACTTTTGCCTATTTTTACAGCATCATCACTTTTCTTTATTCCTGCTAAAAAATCAAAAGTTGTTATTCCATATCCACCATACATTACGTCTTCAGATGCTACAAGATAATCTGCATAATTAGACATAATGTTTGCAACTTCTAGGCTTCCCATAAGACAATTATTTAATATTACCATGTTGAATTTTTTATTTGCTTTATTTAATTTTGAATTTTTTAAACCTGTGTTCAAATCTTTTAAACTTAATATGTTTTCTGATAGTTCATCTACTTCTAGTCCAACTAATGCACAACCATGATCCCAAAACATAAAATAATATTCATCAGTTTTATAATTGTCATAAGTGTAATCAATAAAATTTGTTAATGTTGTGCTACTTGCCATATCTTGTTTAGATTGTTTTTTTATAATTTCTAAACCATCATCTGTAACCTTGAAATATGATGTTTCTGTTTTTGAAATATCATTGTTATACCACTTGCTTGAACCTCCAGCACACAAAATTATGTTTATATTGTCATAATCAATTTTTGATGAAATAAGGTCTTGTAGATTACTTGTTGCAATTCCTCCACCACTTTCTAAGTCTGAACCACACATATAAATCATTAAGGTTTTTGTTCCTGTTTGCGAATCTTCTTTTATAATTTCATCTTTTTCCTTTTCACTTGTTTTAGAATTTTTTAAATACTTTACCGTAAAAAATAGTCCCGTTGTTACAAGTGCTCCTATCACAATAACTGCTACAATTATTGTGATTATAGCTTTTTTGTTTGTTTTTTTATTTTCATTTTTCATATGTTTTTCTCCTAAATATTATTTATATTTTTTCTCAATTGCTTCTACATAGTGTCTCATTTCATCTGATTTTTATTATTAAACTTAAACTAACTATTTTTCTTTTCTTTTTTATTTAAAATAAATACTGCAATTATCAATACTACTATTCCAACTCCAAAAACAGCACAAGCTCTCGATATCACTGTTTCAAATAATGGTTCCTTGATTTTAGCTTCCAACTTGTTTTGCTTTTCTTTTGGAACTAATGACCATATTTCTTTTGAAAATTCGCCATAACTGTTAAACTCCCATTCTTCTCCGTTTATTACTAGTACCAACTGATTTACGTACTGTGTGAGATTGTTTATCTTTATAATTTACAGTAATAGAACTAGATGGATAATCCACAGCCCCAATAGTAATGTGTTCACTTATATCTCTGAATTTTAATTCATCAATCTTTCGTTGTAATTCTTCAACTTTATTTTTTTCTACTCTAAACGAAACTGTTTGACCTATTCCAACATTTCCATTACCAATTAACTTACATTTTCCATTTTCGTATATTTGTATCTCTAACCCATAAAAATCTGTCCATTCTCCAACACTGCCTTTCCATATAACTATTGGTTTAACAGTATTTTTGTGTATTATAATTCCACCTACTATTGCAAATAAGATAACTATTACAGATATAATTACTAACATTTTTTTCTTCATTTTTGTTTCTCTCCTTTAATAATTTTTTCTATTTATTTGCCTTATAATTGTCAATCATGTCATCAAAATTTTTTACTTCTTCTATTGAGGAAACTTTTACATGGATTACATCTTTCATTTTACTCTGTCCTTCCATTTTTTCTATCTATTACTCTACACATTTTTATTTGACTTTTTCTTTATTGCCATAATAATTCCTACTACTGCTCCTATAACTGCACCTATAATTACACCTCTTAAAGCTCCACTTGCTACACTTTCAGCCATTTTCACACTTTTACTTTTAACTTCAGGTTCTTTATAATCTTTTATTGTAAAAGAATCTAAAATATCTTCAGCCTCATCAGATGAGAAATAACTTTTTGAACTTGATGTAAATGTAATAGTGCACATGTTCTTATCTGATAAAATTAAATATTGATCTGCATATACTGAATAACCGCTTATTTTCGCTGTTATATGCATACACTTATAATTATTTTTAGTAATCTCTATGATTTCTTTTGTATCTATACTTGAATACATATCTTCCTTTTCTATTTCATCAATAAGTTCTTCAAAATATTTATCTAATGATTCTGTTATGTCATCATCATAAGAATTAATTTGTACATTTATATTGTCTCCATTAGATTTTACCCACATATTTGTTCCACTACTTTTATATGTTGATGGAATATCTATTGAAAAATCATCATTTGAGTATGCCTTAACTCCTTGTCCCATAATAATTAAATCAAATATAACAACTAAAAATAATATACTTGCTAAAACTTTTTTCTTCATTTTAAATCATTCCTTTATATAATATATTTGGGATTTTATGTAGGAGTATCCCATAAACCTTTTTTTATTAGAAATATTTTAATTTAGCAAAAAATAAGTCTTTTCCTAAAAAACAATTATTTAATATCAATCAATTTAGAAGAATATTTATTATCATAAACATCTGTTACAACAAACACTCCAACATACTTCTTATCTGGATCTAAATCTGTTTTCTCAAATGTAAATTCACTATTTACATCAATTGAAACTCCTCGTGTAGATGACAGTTCACCTAATTTTTGATAATTGCCATTTTCATCAAACTCTATTTTTCTAGCAGATTTTATAAAATATATTGAATTATATTTGCTTGAATCAGTAATATCTAAAATTGCTCCATTTGAAGTTGTTTTTCCTTCTACTCCTGAAGTTGAAGACCAATCACGGGTTGCTAGTTTCTCTATTTTGCCATCATTATACACCTTTATACTCATTAATGCGACCGTTGTATGAGAAATATAATCTTCTCCATAAGGTTCTGCCAATATAATTGGAACATCATACATAATATAATCTTCAGTTCTATCTGTTTCAAATATATAGCCTAATGGGAAAACCGTTCCATCAGATTTATCTATAACTGAAAGCAATTTATTGTCTATATTTGCTTTTATAACTCCATTATCATATATCTGTGTATCAGATGAGGTCAAAATTGTGTTATATGTACCATCACCATTATCTTCAAATATAACAAATTGTGAGCTTTTGTATTCTGACTTTTCCTCATCTGTTAATTGCATTGAAAATCCTGTATCTATTTTAGCTACATCTTTTGCCGCTACTGCAAAACTGCTTGGTTTTTTCTTTCCTGTATATATATCAATATATTTTTTAGCAAAAGTTTCATATGTATTTGAAAAATCTATTGTTTCATATATTGGTGACCAATCATAAGTTTCTGGGAAATACATTGAAATTCCGTTAGAATATGGATCTGTTACTGATTTATATATTACTGCATCTTTAATTGCTTTTAATAAATTTTTATTATTGCTATTAACTGATCCCAATTTTGTTACTAATTGATGTAAATCAACCATATCGTAGTAATCATCTGTTTTTTGATACTCATATACTCCTGCCCTTATTTTTGCAATCTTTTTAAAACTTGTTTCATCTAATTTAATGTCTCCAATATATTCATCTAACTCACTAACTACATTTTCAATTTTACTTAAATCTAGTAATGCAAGTGTAATATAGGTTCCAGGATTTCCTTTTTTCATTGCTTTTGTGTATGTATCAATATAACTTTTACCTATTTCTTCTGCACCATCGTTTTTCTTTATTCCTTCTAAAAACTCAAATGTTGTTATTTCAGATCCCCCATACATTACATCCTCAGATGCCACAAGATAATCTGCATAATTAGAAATGATGTTTGCCACTTCTAAGCTTCCCATAAGGCAATTGTTTAGTATTACTAGGTCGAATTTTTTGTTATCCTTATTTAATTTTGAATTTTTTAAACCTGTATTCAAGTCTTTTAAACTTAATGTACGTTCAGAGAATTCATCTAATTCTAATCCAACTAATGCACAGCCATGATCCCAAAACATAAAATAATATTCATCAGTTTTATAATTATCATAAGTATAATCAATAAAATTCGTTAAGGTTTTACTGTTTGCCATATCTTGTTTAGATTGTTTTTTTATCATTTCCAAACCATCATCTGTAACCTTAAAATATGATGTTTCTGTTTTAGAAATGTCGTTGTTATGCCATTTTGTTGATCCACCAGCACATAAAATTACATTTATATTATCATAGTCAACTTTTGATGCTATAAGGTCTTGTAGATTACTTGTTGCAATTCCTCCACCACTTTCTAAGTCTGAACCACACATATAAATCATTAGGGTTTTTGTTCCTGCTTGTGATTCTTCTTTTATAATTTCATCTTTTTCCTTGTCACTTGTTTTAGAATTTTTTAAATACTTTACAGTAAAAAATAGTCCCGTTGTTACAAGTGCTCCTATCACAATAATTACTACAATTATTGTAATTATAGCTTTTTTGTTTGTTTTTTTATTTTCATTTTTCATATGTTTTTTCCTATATATTAAATTTTTAATTCTTTCAGTTATAACTTCTAAAATGTCATTATTATATACAACATTTTATTATTTATATTTTTCATCTAAATACTCCATCCATTGTTCTATTCCTCTTCCTGTAATTTTGTATCCATTACAATAAATATCACCATTTTCACAAATTATAAAATTGTACATAACGTGATCCTCGTTTTCATCATTATATATTAAATAAATATGATCACTATCACCTGGTAAATCTGAATTTTCTGATGGATTCAATTCAATATCATTTATTAATTTAACTAGTTCTTCTATATCCTCTTTCGTTATATTGTATATATTTTCGTAATACATATATGTCTTTCCTTCATGTAGACCAAAATCCTTCTCAAAAACTCCCTCTGTACATTTATCTAAGAAATAAAAAAATGATTCTCCTGGTTCAGCGATTCTACCATCAAGCGAAGTTAATTTATATTTTTTCTCAATCGTGTCTACATATTGCATCATTTCATCTGATTTATAATATGTTACTCCATTGTAATCTGTAAACATATTATAAGCCATTCCAAACTCCATAATCAATTTTCCTTCTTTATCAATACATTGAAGCTTGTAATCTGGTTTCCAACCAATTTTTTTATTTTCTCCCTGTGTAGAGCATAAATATTTCACAAATTGTTCTGTTTCCTCTTGTGTTAAATTAATATCTAAATTTTCAGACCAAAAATTGTCAATTACATCAACTATATGAATCTCAGCTGTGTTTTCTATATTTTTATTCATTGATACTGTTTGTGGATTGTTCTCTTGAACTTTAATTTCTTCTTTACTGTTACAACCTGATAGTGCAAATAACCCTAATATCATAACTATTACTAAACCAATACTAATTAATTTTCTTTTCATAACCATCTTTCTATTCATCTTAAAATTCCCATAACATACTTTATTTTTCAATTGAATTTCCCCCTTTATATTTTATTTATTATTTATTAATTTTCCAATCTCTTTCCTTTATATTATTTTTATTTATCACCAATATCCCATCCGTCTTCTTTTTCAAAATAAAATTCTATCACTCCATCTTTCTTTTCTATAGGTGTTGTGATACTTTTCTTCTTATCCTGTCTTTGCTTTACAGTTTCTCGTACCGATTGCCAATTTTGTCTTTCATCATACGATTGCATATCAAATCTGCATTGTTGTGAATCAGATACAATACCTTGACTATATCTATATATCTCACTGCAGTCATTTGAAGCAGGCAACATTGGTGTTTTTGAAAATACCCTTTTTATTCTTTGAGCTATTATTTTAAATATTCCTTTGGATTCCTCTTGTTCCATCTTTTCACCTAGATTGTGTATCTTAGTGCCTATACCACCAATTTTACTTTCAAGTATTGAAAAAGTGGCCTTTGCTTTCATTGTAAGCTGATGCAATATCTCAATCTTTCTACTCAATTGTTTTATTACTTTTTCATCAAAAGAAATAAGTTCTTCTTGTTTTTCAACCGTGCTTTCCAGTTGCTCTATTTTTTCATCTTTTGACTTTCCATCACAAAATGTCTTATATGCAAGACTAATCAATGGATTTGGTATTTCATCTTTATAACCATTTTCATATAAATAATTCAAAAATTCCTCATTTACATTCTCTGGCTTAATGTGTGTAGCATATTTTTTTAGACATTCTTGAAACATCATACTAGAATTGGGATCTTCCTTATCTCCTTTTAATGTATCCAATAATTCAGGAGTAATTTCCTCTGGACTAATTTGACTAACAATTCTTGTTATTGATTGTTTTTTTATACTTTCCATAAATTTATAATTAGTACGAGTAACCTCCCCTTGTGTATACCTAATATCGCTTGAATAATCCACTCCAGACATATTATTTGCTGATGATCTACGAACTCCTTCACTAGCCTTTATTGCTGCTTTCCACTCTTTCCATTTGCTAATAACATCATTAACTTCTTTTAAATCAAAACCATATTTTTCTGCAAACTGTTTTTTATCTTCTTCGGTTTTTATTTTAGCAATGTCATCACTAATTTCACCCCTAAGTTCATATAATTTCTTTTCTAAATCCATTTTCCTCCTCCTTCTTTATTTGTATAATTCTACAATAATCACACAAAGGCATAGGTATAAAAACACTTATACCTATGCCTTTGTAATTTATATCAATAATTTTATCTTTTTAACTATTTCATTAACTTTACTATTAATTAATACACACTCCATATTTCCCACTTTTCTTTCGTTCCTTTTTTCGATTTTCTTCGTATATTTTTATTCTAACATTAAAAATTTTAAATTGCAATACTTTATAAAGGTTTTGTTGCGTGTAAGCCCCTTTTAATTTTTATTCCTTTGCTATATTAAAGATAATTTTATGAGATTGGAGTTTTATAATTATGTATTTATCTGATGCTATGAGAATAAGAATTAATAATTTAATACAGCAAAACAATTTAAATGGAAACAAATTAGCTTTATATTCTGGTATGAATCGTTCTAATATTAATAGATTCTTACGTGGCAAAAATAAAACTATTAAAATAGAATCTATAACTTTAATTTGCCAAAGTTTAAATATTTCATTAAAGGATTTTTTTGATGATGAGTTGTTTAATGATGTTGATATAAATGATTAATAAATTTTTTTCTTATTTACTTAACAATCTTCTATTTCTTGTTTTATCGCAATCATAAACTCATTACTTTCAACCACTCGGTCTGCATTTTCAAATTTAAACCTTGCACCTGTGAAAAATACTTGATAACCTAATCCATCTAAAATTATTTTACTATATTTAAGAAATTTATCTAACACTTTTTCATTAAGATCTAATTTTACCTTTAACTCATAATAAGAATACCTTACTATTTTTGAATTTTGGGTTATTTTATCTACTATGTATTTTTCCACAAAATCAAATAATTTCTCATTGGTCATATTATCTATAAAATTCATTATTACACCATCCTAAAATTGAATACCCCTTTGAAACCTCAGTATATAACAAGAGATTTAATTAGTACTCTTCAAGTTTAATTCCATATTCTTTAAGTTTTTCCGCTATTTCTGAATAAGCCCTAACACCTAAATTGCGAACATATTCTAATCTTCCTTCTTTAGCCAGTGCTACAATTGAAGCTACTGTTTTTATATCAGCACGATCTAAACAGTTGAATACACGAGATGAAAAGCCCATATCTTTAATTTTTATATTGAAAGCTGGGTTACTCTCATTTAACATTTCCTCTTCCTTCATACAAAATTCAGAGAGAATATTAATATTTTCAATTGCATTTTGATTGACTTCACTAGCCAGTTCAAAAAGCCTCCCCAATATAATTGCAGAATCTTTGAAATTATCATTTGCAATACACATTTGCAGATTTCTTATTTCCTCTAGTGCCTTTTTTTGTTCCTGTAGCTGAATTTCCAGTCTTCCTGTAATTATCATCGCCTCAAACTTATTATTCATGTTATCCTCCTCGCATATATATATATATAAGATTTCAATATACATATTTTAATAGGTGTTCCGTAAGAATTTCCTACTTATGCCATAATTATAGCAGATTATGTCTACTTTTTCAAGTTTAAAGCTTTTCATACCTATAAAAAATGCAGATACAAAAAGAATTGTACCTACATTCAACAAAAAATAATTATAATATATGAATTCATATTATAATAACCTATATATAGCACTAAAAATTAATAAAATCAAGCTGTTTTTTTGACATTTTTTATTTAATTCTTTATAATACAAGACTTGCACGATATTCGTGCAAGTCTTGGCATATTTTATATTAAAATTAGAGAAATATAACTTGAAAGGATGTTTTTATCTTGAGAACTAAAAGAATTAATTCAAAATTGAATGTAATTGGTAAAAATGTAAAGAAATATAGATTAAAAGCTAAACTCTCTCAACAAGAACTTTGTAATAAACTTGATTTATATGGATTAAATCTATACCATTCTGACATATACTTAATTGAATATGGCAAAAGAATTGACAAAGATTATGAAGCACTTGCTTTAGCTAAAGTCTTTGGTATTTCTTTAGATAAAATATATGAAGGTACTGAAAAAGAATTAAATTAGTGAGTCAATAGATGCTAAAATTTATTGGCTCTTTTATTTTGCAAAAAATTTTTTTACTCTCTCCCATATTCCCTTTTCTTGCTGTTTTTCTTTTATATTTATAGTATCTTCAAGTTTTAACCTAACCATATTCTCTTTTGCTTTTTTCAATTCAAATACCAATTCTGTAATATTGTTTTCTATTTCATATTTATGCACACTCCATACAACATTTTCTCGTGTTTCTGGAGTCGCATAAGGAGAATATGATACAACTAAAAAACTTTGCGTTTTAAATTGTTCAATAATTTGTTCTGGCGTTATTTTTCCATTTCTTAATAAATCTGTAATTACAATATCAGGCTTTAATTTTTCTATTAGTGATATTTCTTCTTCATCATTATTGGCAATTCCTAATACTTCTATGTCTTCATATTGATCTAAATCATATTTTAACTTTTGACAAAATTCTATATCATCATCTGCAATAATAACTCTTACTTTCTCATCTTCTTGTATTTTCACAACCTCATTTACAAGTTCTTTGATTGCAAATGGTTTGTTAAATATTCTTCTAATTGGCAATTCTCTTAACTCTGCTATTGTACTAGCTTCTTGAGTTGTCATCACAATAAAGTGTGGTAAATAATTCATTTTTTCACCAGCTATATGTCTAATTAACTCTGTTCCATTCATTTCTGGCATTTTTATATCTGTAATTACTATATCTGGTCTTGTCCTTCGTACTAAAATTAAACCTTCCTCTCCATTTGTTGCAGTTCCTATTACTTCTATTCCAATTGTTTCTTTTAATAGCATTGTCACTTGCTTTACGAGTTCTTCATTGTTATCAATTATTACTACTGTTTTCAATCGTTTTCCCCCTTTTTACAATATAGTATTTCGAATTTTATTATTTTTTAAACCTTCTTCTACTCCCTTTTTAAAGATTTCTTTTATATTCTTAATTAACTTATCATTTGCCCTGTTTATATAATCAAATACAGCTTCATATATTCCTTGTTTTTGTTTTTTTGGAATATCTTTATTGTTATTTATTTCATTCAATATTTTTTCTATGCTGTTTTCTTCATCTGATTTTATAAGCTGTCGTAATATTGCATCATAATTCTGCTCATTGCAGATTTTTATTATTAAATCTTCCGTTTTTTCATTCATTATTTCCTCTTCTCTCCGTTTTTATTTTTTATCTTGTTTTGAACTTCCTACCAAGTTCAGTAAATAAATATTGTAAAATAGTAAAATAATAATTAATGTTGAAAGGAACACAAAATATGCGTATAAGAAAATTAAATGGAAAATCAAATGCTATAGGAAAAAACATTAAAAAATATAGAGAATTGCGTCATTTAACTCAAAGGCAACTTTCTGATAAAATAGCTCTTTTGGGCATAGATATATATCATTCTGACATTTCTTTAATTGAAAATGAAAAATTATTGCTTAAAGACTTTGAAATTGTCGCTTTTTGCAAAGTTTTAGATATTACTTATGAGCAAATATTTGAAAATGCAACTAACATCTTTGATTAATTATTATTTAATTTTACAATTTACTAAATTATACATTTATGATTTTTTTTAGTCAAATATACTGAAGAATATGATTGAATTCATATTCTTTTTATTTGCTAGATTGAAAAATATTATAACATCATCTCTTTTTTAAGTCAACGGATATCCGTGTATATTCTATTGATTTATCTATTAAAATACTCAATGAAAGGTAGGTAATTATTATGCTATTCAAAAAAGCTGTAAGTATGAGAATTGAAGAATTATGTGCTGAAAGAAATATAACAGTTAATAAATTATCTGAAACATCAACTATACCTCCATCTACTTTAAGAGATATAGTAAATTGCAAAGTTGATAACCCTAGTTCAAGTGTTATATATCAAATTTGTAAGTCACTAAAAATATCCTTAAAAGATTTCTATGCTTCAAATTTATTTGATTTTGATAAACTAGATGATTAAAGCGAAGTTTGTAGCCTCGCTTTTAATTATTTAGTTACATATTATCATATCACTTCTCATTATCCTTTATTATTTCGCATACCTTTTTTTACATTTCTTCACTACTGAAACCCTGAAATTTCGGAAGTAGAGTGAAGTTGTGTATTATTCCCATTGTGTAAATAAAAATAATACACATCAACATTTGAAACCCCTCATTCCGTCGTTTCGTTTGTTGCAGTTTAGTATGTAGATTAAAAATCTACTACAGATGCTGTTAATTTAATAACCTTGTTCATACTTGCCCAAACTTTTTACATCTGTATATCCCTTATAACAAGTTTTGCCTCCTGAACTCTTTTTTTATTGTGAGTATGCGTCACGAAATCTCACCTACACATATAATTCCAATAAACTGTTTTGAAATTACTGCGAGTTATTTTCCTGCATCGGCTAACTATACCTATCACTTTTTTCTTGTGCATATACACAATACGAGTTTACGGCATCTCTCGTAAAAAACACCTGTAGGCTATACTCCACAAGTGTTATAAATATTTAATCTTCTTCTACTTCTTCTTTGCATTCTTGACTTTGCATATTTAACTCTGCAATCTTATCTGCAATTAAGTTTAAGAATTCTTGATAATTTTTTATTGTGATATAAGCCTCTCCGTTTTTATCTAGATATTTATTTATAAAACCTGTGTCTACTATATTTCTCTTAATAACATCAGATGTTGTTGATCGTATTTCTTTTCTCTTGTTTGCATATCTCATCATATATTTATTTAAGAGTTTTCTAACTGACACATAAGGTGGTTTAAATACTTCTGTTTTCTTGCTGTATTTATAAAATTCTAGTAAAATTCTAGCTTGTTCACTCTTTGGCATTTGTTCACCATATTGACAATAAAATGGGCAATATTCTTTAAACAGTACTACTTCAATATTGTCTTCGCTGTTCCAAAATACATCTAGTATTCTTTCATCTTTGTATAATTCTTGTAGCATCTGCATTTTATAGTTTAAAATGTCTACATCACTGCTGTAATTCTTTAAAGAAATTGTGCAATTATTATCCTTGCAATTTTGTATTGCCTGTTCAACAATCTTATTAGCATAAAATTGTAACATCTCATCTTTAGTTACTTGAATATTAATCATTTGCATACTTTTCGCCTCCATTCTTTCTAGTATTTTTTGAACTAGTTCACATAACCTATCTCTAGGTTGTGTGTGATGTTAACTCTGTATCTATGATTAATCAAGTCTTTTCTAAAAAAATATTTAATTATTTTTTGTTTTCTAATTTGAGAGAAAAAAAGCACCTGTAATATATGAATTACAAGTGCTTTTCGTTAATAATATATTCTTTTAGAAACCTGTGCGTGGTAGCTTTTTAGTTTCTTCTTTTTTCTCGTATACAACTGTTGGATGTTCGTCTTCATCCCAAACAATAACACCTTTATTATCGGCTTTTATTTTTGTTTTATTTATGAATATATCTCCATCCTTTACTGTACTATTAACAGTTGTAAAAATATAAGGATTTTCTACTGATTCAAATCCAACATCTACTGTACCAAATTCAGCTTTGAATTCAGTTACATATTCGTCTTCGTCTAATTCTAATTCAGTAAAATCAATATAATTATTTTCTTTTGTATTTAAATCATCTTTTAATAATTTATAATCGTTTTTATTAGTTTTATAATATACTGCATATTTTAAATCTTGATTATATGTTCCTGTAGCAAGTTTTGTTATTCTTACATAGTCACTTGGTAAATACTCTGTCCAAGTAAAGTTATCTAAAGCTACATTTCCTGTATTTTTTATTTTGAAATCGTAACGAATTTCTTCGTTTGCCATTGCTCTATCTACACCAGTCTTTTCAATATCTACTTCAGGTGTTTCTGATTCATTAGTAACATCAACTTCTACTATTTCGTCATTTTCTTTTATTTCAGTTTCAAACTCTTCTGTATTTAATAAATACCATTCTGCAGTTTCAACCTCTTTTAATGTATATGTTCCTTTATCTAATTTTTTAGTAATTGCAATTCCATTTTCATTTGTTGTAATTGTATCTACTAAATTTTTATTAGCATCATATACTTCGAATTTTACATTTTCTAACGGTGTTCCTGCAGGAAGTCCATTGATTATATTTTCATCTTTTGATGTTTTTACAACTTTGATTTGACCTTTTATTCTGTCGTTTGTAATTTCTAATTTTGAAATTATATCTTGTGTAACATCTACTTTTATAACCTCGTCATTTAAAATGTGCATTTCGTCTGTTTTTACTTCTTTTATTTTGTATTCTCCTATTGGAAGTCTAGATGTTGTTGCCTCTCCATTTTCATCTGTTGTGATTTTTTCTACAACTTCATTATTAGAATTTATAACTTCAAATTCAACTCCTTGTAATTTGTATTCCTTATCTTCACTATCTATTTTGAATACTTCTATTTGACCTTTTTTCTTTTCATTTTCAAAAGTGATTTCAGTGATTTGGTCTTCTTCTAAAGTTACTTTTTCTACTTTATCAGATAACACATATTCTTGTTTTGTTATAGTTTCTCTAATTCTATATTCTTCATCTATTGGTAATTTTTCTGTTATAGCCTCTCCGTTTTCATCTGTTGTAATTTCTTGTATTACGTTATCTTTAGAATCAAGCACTTCAAAAGTTACTCCTTCAAGTCTTACTTCGTGATTATCTTGGTCTATTTTTATTACTTTAATTTGACCTTTCTTCTTTTCATTTTCAAATTTAATTGTTGTTATTTGATTTTCTTCTAAAGTA
Source organism: uncultured Clostridia bacterium (assembly GCA_947630155.1). Taxonomy (GTDB): domain Bacteria; phylum Bacillota; class Clostridia; order TANB77; family CAG-508; genus CAG-492. Next base: position 49,615 of record CANRGM010000100.1, on the reverse strand, counting down.
ATTGTTTGTTTTTCATCATTTAATTTATAATTTTCTTCTGTTTCAGTTTCTTGCAATGTTAGATTTTCAAAATCCCTTACTGGATATTTTGAAGTTAATGCTTCTCCATTAGAATCCGTTTCAATTGTTTCTAAAACATTTCCATTTGCATCTAGAACATTAAATTTAACCCCTGCAAGTCTTACTTCATTATTATCTTTATCTACTTTTATTACTTTAACTTGACCTTTTTTCAATTCATTTTCTACAGTAATTTCTGTGGTTTCTTTCCATTCAACTTCAATTTCTTTATCTTCTGATAAGTTATACCATTTATTTGTATTTTTTTCGATTAATTGATAATTACCAATACGCAAATTACTAATTTTAATTTCTCCATTTACATCTGTTTTATATGTACCAATTACTTTTCCAAATTCTTCAGAATATAAATCAAACTCAACATTTCCAATAGCGATTCTATTATTATCTTTATCTACTTTATATACTGTTAAATCTCCTTTTTTCTTTTCATTTGTAAAAGTAATCTCTTTAATTTCATTTTCTTCTAATTTAATAGTCTCCATTTTATCTGACAAGATATAAGTCTTTTGTGTTTCTACTTCTTTCACAGTGTACACATCATCTATAGGTAATTCTTTAGTTACTGCTTCACCATTTTTGTCTGTTGTTATTTTATCTACTACATTACCTTTTGAATCTAGTACATCAAACTTAATATTTTCAAGTTTAATTTCATTAAAATCCTCATCAACTTTAATAACTTTTATCTGTCCTTTTTTCTTTTCATTATCAATATTTATTGTTTTACTTTCACCAACATCTAATGTTACTTTATGCTCATCAGTGGCTAATTTATAGTTGCTTTGTGTTTTAGTTTCAGTTACTATGATTGTACCTGCCATCAAGTTTTTTATTTCTATAATACCATTTGAATCAGTTGTGAAATCTCCAATGTTTTGACCATTTTCATATTTTACGTTAAATGTTACTCCTGAAAGTTTTTCTTTTGTATCCTTGTCGAATTTCTCTATTTTTAAACTTGCTGTGTTAGGTACAATATTTGTATATATTGATCTACTTATATCTCTGTAAGGGTCTACAAGAACGGCATAATCCTGATAATCATCTGGTCCTTTTCCAAAGAATACACTATATGTTTCGCAATGTCCTTCAATAGTCATTTCTCCATTGATTTTTCCTGTAACATTAGCTTTTGGCATCATCACTTTGAAATTTTCTCCATCATTAAATGTTGATTTTTTGTTTCCATTTAAATCTGCTGTATATGAGCCTGTTGGAAAATTTGTTAATTTTCCTATTCTATAATTTAACATTTTAGTTAAAGAAGATACTAAAAAAGTTTGTGAAAAATAATCATTTCCTTCATCTTTTATATCTCCAACTTTTGTAGCTTTTATTAATGTATTGTTATTAGGTGTTTCATTACTGCTACGAGCATTCTTTACTAAATTATAAACTGCATTAACTACTTTATTTCCTCTACGAGTAATATCTTCTAATTTTAAACCTGCGACTGGATCTTGACCACCACGATAATATGTTTTTATTGATTCTGTACTTCTATCTAACAATATACATTGAACAGCCAACTTTGTAGCCAAATATGCATCTTGTTCACCTTCTACACCTAACTGAGCTGGGGTTTGATATGGATAACCATAACGTAAAACTCTCCATAAAGCATTATTTGATATTAAGCCTGTAATTTCTACATTATATCCTGCTACACTCCCATCTGTCCATTCGACACCAGGAGTATTAGGTGTTACACAGTATGCAACTTTTCGTGTATCTGTACCATCATCATATGTTACAATATTATAAGATATATAAGTCCAATAACTTCCATTATAAGCTTGAACTATATAATCTCCTAATTCTCCTCTTTTTAGATACGGATTATCTCCAATATCTGTTGCAAAAACTTGAATTAATTGTGTTGGTAATAACATTATTACTACCACTGCTATTATTATAATTTTATTAATCTTTTTAATCATCTTCTTTTTTTCTCCCTCAAAAAAAGCACCTTCAATTGGTGCTTTTCACATATTTATTTTTTTACCAGACAAAGCATTGGGTTTCTATATATTTTCCATTATAGTAATAATCCCTTGCATATATATGATATTCGTAAGTCATATCTATACAAGTTTTCATATTGTATTCAGAGTAAGTAAATGGATTTGTCATATTTACTGCACTTGGATCAACCACAAAGCTATATCCGTTTGTTTTCATATCTTCCGTCTCATGTTCTATTATATAACTTTTAATCTTTTGTATATATTCATCATTTCTTTTATATTCTATTTTTCTTTCTTGTTGTTGCACTTCTTCTTGAACTGCTTGTGTTTCTTCTTGTTTCACTTGTGTTTCATCATTTTTTGTTTTATCATTACTTTCTTGATTAGAAGTTGTTTGATTATTTACATTATTATTAAGTGTTTCTTTAGTAGTAGTAGCAATACTATTGTTATTATTGTTGTTGTTATTATTGCTATTATTATTTGAAGTTTTATTTTCCACTTTTGTTTCTTCTTTTTCATTAGTATTTTGATTATTTATAGTAGTTAAATTTTGATTACTATTCGTAGATTTATCCTCATTGTTTGATTCCTGAATATTAATCTCATTTTTTTCAACAACTTCTTCAATTTTTTCTTCCTGTACTTCTTCTTGAATTTCTTCCTGTGATTCTTCTGTATTTTCAATTTCTACTACTTTTTCTATTTCTTCAATAGCATAAGATTCTTGCTCATTATTTTTTACATTATCTGCTGTTTCAATAGATTCACTATTCTTTTTTAGATGGAATCCTACCGGTATTGAAACACTTACAATTAATATTATTAGAATAATACTAACAATAACAAATTTTTTCTTATTTATAAAATTATTAAATGCCTCTATCTTCATTGAGATCATCCCCTTTTTGTTTGATTGTAACTCTGTTTCAATATGTTTGCAAGTCTTATTGCTGTATTTCTGTAGCTTGTACACACAATCTTTGCACTCTTTTATTTGAAATACAAGTAATTAATGTGAGTTTGTTATCTTCTGTATTTTCTAATAGACTCCAATCTGTCTCGTGTATAACTTCAATTTTATCCACAACATAAGTTCTAGTATAAAATTTAGTTGTATATGTTATTAAATCCCCCCTTTCTAGTTCGTTTATTCTAGCAAAATATGCTTTATCACTACCTCTGTTATGTGATGCCAAACCTATATTGCCATCATAGGTTGCAGTTGATTCAATATGTCCAATATAATTATCTATTACACTTGAATCACTACCTTCTTTAACAGTAGCAGTTAAGCCTATTTTTTCTATTTTCAATATTCCTAGTACACTATCATCCCAAACATCTTCTTCATCATCATAGATAATGTTTTCATATTTAGAATCTGTTTTTATATCTTCCACATTAACTAATTTATTGCTATATAAACTGCAATAGAAACTAATAATTGCTGAAACAATAAATATAATAAAACCTATAATAACTATAACCAATTTTTTATTTTTCACTTTAATTGCCTCCTAATCCAATAATGTATTCGAGTAAGTGCCTTAATTCTGCGTTAAACAAAGTGGTCATACCTATAAAGGCAAATCCCCATATTATAATTTTATAAACAAATTTTATTGTTTTTTCTGTAACTTCTTTAAAAAAATCAAAAAAATAAACACCATCAATTTGATGTGTTTCAGATTTTTCTTTTTTTATTTTATTCTTATTATGTTTTATTAACTTTTTTACTTTATCTCTAGCCTTTACAATTACACTTTTAACCTTTTCTAATATTACAGAAAATTTATTCTTTTGTTTTATTTCATTTTCAACTCTTTTGAATTTTATAGAATCTTTTTTAGTTAAGCCTGTTTTACTCAATGCTATATTGATTTTTTCTTCTATTAATTCTATCTGACTATCATTTATTATGTTGTAAATTTCCATATCATACAAACCGTTTAATACTGCACTATTATCTTCATATTCTGGTGCTAGTATTATAATTCTTGTACTTGCATATAATGTTGATAAATTATAAATGCTTTTTATTATTTCACTTTCATCATTTTTTATTAAATTTAAATCAATTATTAAGTATTTAATCAATTTAAAATTTATTTTAGTTTCTTTACAATACTGATTCAAATCAGTTTCATTTTCCTGTTTATCTAGTATTAATATGTTGTTCTTCTTACAAACTCTTTCAATAATATTAGACATTTCTTTATCTGCAATATACCCTAACATTTTCCCTCCTCCTTGCTTATTTTTTACTAATCTAACCATTCCTCTTCATAAGGAACATTGTACTTTTTTCCATTTACTTCTAGCATTTGTTGTGTGTTAGTTTCAACATTTGTTTCATTTTTAGAATCTTCTCCAAACTTCCAAACATACTTATTCAGCATACAAATCAATATTAACATTATTGTAATTATTGAATAAAATATAATTTCTTTCATTTTATTGCTCATTATTCTAATTCTAACTCCTCTTCAGATTCATAATATTTTTTAAAAAATTTATCATATTGAAGTGTTTTCCCTTTTTCATCTCCAAAATCTTCTACATTCATTTCTAAAAAAATATCATTATCAAAGATTTTTACATTTCTAGGTACTGCCTTATTTGTTTGCAATTTGACCAATCTATCTATTATTTCATTTCTTAAAACTGGATTAGCTTTATTTAAAAACCATCCGTAAGTTGTTATTATTGGTGTATCTTTTTCAGGATTAGGAACAAATACTTCCATATCCACAGACTGCACACATCTTGTTGCTTCAAGAACTATAAAATCTGCTAAATCATCTTTAGCAATTATAAAGTTATCTCCGTTTGATGTTTCAATGAAAAAAAATCCTTTATTTTTTCCTATATCTGCCATTTCTTCTCTTGTATAAAATTCATAATTAAATTTTTTCACTATTTTATTCTCCCTTCTATATTTCTTCAAATAAATATGGTGCAGGATCTATTTTGCTTTTATCAGTTTTTCTAATTTCAAAGTGAACATGGTCTCCTGTTGAATCCCCAGTTGTTCCCTGCGTTCCAATAATTTGACCTTTTACAACTTTTTGACCTTTTGTAACTCTTAATGAGTCATTCCTCATATGAGCATAAAATGTATAGAAAACTGTTCCATCTTCTTTTCTATGCTTAACTTCAACACAATTGCCATAACTATTTTGCCATCCTGCCCAAGTTATTTCTCCATCTAAAACACACATAACATTACTTCCAATTTTTCCAACCAAATCAATGCCTGAATGTGAGCTTTTAATATTTTTTATAGGGTCTACTCTTCCTCCAAATTTACTTGTTACTTTTATAAAGTTTTCAACTGGTATCATAAATTTTCCTTTATAAACAATCTCTCCCATCTCTTCATCTTGGCTTATTGTTGTTTGATTTTCTGTTTCAAATGATGTTTTGCTTGTTTTTGGTATATGTACTTTTTTAGCAGAATATCCTGCACCAACTATTAAAATAAATAAAACTATTCCTATTATTATTCTTGTTTTTAATGTCATCTTTTTACTCCATTTTTAAAATTTTCGTCTATCAATCGTAACTCCTCAATTGGTATTTTTAGTGTTGCAAATATTTTTCGTGTTCCTGCATTTAAAAGACATTCTCCTCGTTTACTATTAAATATTAACTGCTCCTCCTTTTTCGATAATCCAAATGTTTTAACTACATCTCTTAAATCTTGACCATCCATTTTAAAAAACATTTTATATGTACTATTTGCTAATAGTGTTTGACCATATAATTTGATTTTTTCATTCAAAAAATCCTCAATTGATTGAGTAATCACTATAATACTTGAATTATATTTTCTTGCCCTTTTACTTATATTTCTAACATACTCCAATGTTTGTGGTATATTAGGGTCAACTAAAACGTGACATTCATCTGCAATTAATATGCTTTTCTCTTCCTTGTTTTTACTTAAATGCTCCCAAGCATATGACATTATGTTGTAATACTGTGCTCTTTTATATTGAATTTGAAATTCTTGCATATCTTTCGTATTAAATACTGTTAGTTTTGTGTCAACTTTTACATTTGTATAACCATTCCAAATACAAGATGCCTGACCAATTGCTATTGGTCGAAGTAGTGAAATTAATTTTTCATACTTTTTATTGTGTTCTGTATTTTGTTTTTCTTCTAAAAAAGAATACAAATCCTCCAAAATAGGAAAATCTGTATTCTGTAACTTTGTTATATCTGTATTTCTTGTTATATTGAACTTTTTGTATAATTGCTCCAAAGCTAAATCTAATATTGAAAAATCCATATCATTTAAGCTTGGGAATAATATTTCAAAAAATGTATGTAAAAATTGAAAATGCAATGTAAACTCATTCTTGTCTTCATCATCTTTTGTTACTCTAATTTGCAACGGATTTAAAATTTGACCATTATTACTTCCTCCACATTTTATAATCTTACCATTTAGGTTATTAGCTAAATATGTGTACTCATCTTCGGCATCTATTATTAATATGTTGCTTCTTGGGTATTCGTTGTAAATTATATGTTTTATAGCTAAACTCTTTCCAGAGCCTGAACTTCCTGTAACAACCATATTACTATTAGTTCTGTCTGAATCTTTCTGCCACATATTAAATATTACAATTCCTCCATTTTGATTAATTCCTAAATAATAGCCTTCCTTATCTATAAAAGTATTAGTATTAAATAAGAATCCACCTGAAAAAGTTGATGTTAATATATTTCTTTTAAAATGTTTTGATAAATCTTCTTGAATTGTGAAGAAAGGTGCTACAGCCTTAAACCCACTCTGCAACAAAAAGTTTGTCACAGGTCTAATTTTTAGTTTTAGCTTTTGCACCTCTCTTTCAACTTCCTTACATCTACTATTTAATTCACTTTCCTCTTGTGCAGTAATGTAAATATAGATAGTTAAGTAAGATACAACCTCATTATTATTTATCATTCTGTTTATAATATCTGATGCCTCTTTTACTTCCATTTCTCGTAATTGTTTAGTTGATTCATTTTTTGAAATTTTAGCTAAACCTGAAGCATCTCTTATTCTTGAATCCAAACTTTCAACAAGTTCCGAATTATCAACAGGCTCTATATTAACTGAACATATTGCTCCACAACTTTCAATTAGTTTCGCCATCCAACCAATTTCAACATTTGCAGGGTAATGCATTATTGTATAAATTCTTGCGAATCTATCTCCAAAATATAATTTTGTTCTGTCAAATTTTAATCCACCGAATTGGAGTTACTAAATCGATAAGTTCATAATCATTTTGAATCTTCTTCAACTATACCCTCCATTTCTGCTTTAGTATCCTCAATTCTTTTCTTTGCTATTTCGTAATACTCTTTATTAATTTCAAAACCTATGTAATTTCTATTATTCTTTAATGCTGCAACTAATGTCGTACCACTTCCACAATAGCAATCTAGAACCAAATCACCTTCCTTGCTTGAATTAACAATATGATTTTCAATAAAAGCTAATGGCTTTATTGTTGGATGCTTATATTTTTTCTTATCAACTTGATTAACACCTGAAATATAATACTTTCGTTTTGTATAGTAATTGCCATATAATTTAACCCCTTTTTCTCTTGCAAAAACTATATATTCAGTATCAGGCAAATAGTTATTATTCGTTAATGGGCTTGGATTTTGTTTATGCCAAGTTAGTAACTCATAGTTACACCCCTTATTCATAAAATACTCCAATAGTTGTTTTATCTGCCTTTTAGAACAATAGATATACATATTAATTTTTTTCATTTTTGGTATTAATAAATCAAGTATTTTTAAATCAAATCCATCTTTTAAATCTAATAATTCATTGGCATAATTATTAATACTAGTTGTATTTTTAATCTTTTGTAAATCAAGTAAATATGGTGGATCCATAACCACCAAATCTATGCTTTTGTCATCTAATAATCGTACTCCTTCCATACAATCCATGTTGTATATTTCATTTGTTTGTAACATTAAACTCCTTTCCTTGTTATTCTAACAATGTTGTTATCATAATCTGTGTCTTCAACTCTTGCAAATTCTGGTATTGTGAAACTTTTTATAAGTAGAATTATTTCTCTTTTATTCAATATTTCACTTTCATAACCTGAATTTTTTAATTTGCTAATCCAACTATTAGCTCGTTTTTCTAAATCTATTTCAATGTTATCTTTTGTTTTGTCATAAATCATAATATAAAATTCGTTTTCCCTAATGTTTCTATTTTCAACCATTTTCGTCGTTGAAATAATCCTGTTATTAATAATATAAATACTAATATCATCATTTGCCAAATCCTTTAACTCTTGTTGCTCGTGTATATGATCTGAAATATCAACTGCTCTTGGGATTATTAAAATTTTATATTGATTACTTTCTGAACTTAATTCAATATTCATTAAATCCATTTTTGACTCCATTTCATCTTCTGTTAAAAGGTCAATATTTATTGGAAAGACCTTTAAAAAGAGAATTACCTGTCCATCTAATGTGTACAAATAATTCTCATCAATTCTTTGAATATTTAAAAATTCGTTCAAAGTTTTTATGTTTTTCTTTTGAAATAATTTTATTATTTACACCACCTCTTTCGTAGTAAAAATCTTTTTGCATAAACTCATATTTTACAATATTTTTTATTTTTTCTGCCATAGAAAAATTGTTGTTGCCTTTTATTAGAACTATTACTGAAACTACTATTACTCCTATTACAATCAGAGTAGCAATAATGGTCTGACCTGTAATTTTATAAAAAATATATGAGATAACTGCTGAAATACCTCCTGCAATTAACGTTTTTATTAATTCCTCCATTCCAAAGCCTTCAAAGAATTCAGTTTTTAATCTTATCTGTCTAGGTATTTTTATTAGTCTTTTTTCACTCATATTTTATTGTCCACCTCCATTATTGTTGCTATTTTGCTGTTGAGTCTGCTGTTTCATCTGCTCTTCTTTTTCTTTTTGCTCTTTTTGTCGTTGTTCTTCTTTTAGGTTTTGATATTGTGAATATGTACAATCTCTTGAAAATATTAATCCATCTGAATCTCTGTAATATCTAATATCTGCAAATAAACCTTTTGTTACTCCCTGACAATCACTAAATGGTCGTAAAAAGCATACATTTTCAACAACTTTTTCTGTGCTGTAGAAACCTACATAAGTTACATTATCTAGTGAATCATTATCAGTAAGCCCTGCAATTTTCATACCTCTATCAGTTACAACATACCATCTTCCATTTACATTTACTGTTTCTCTATCTTGACAATCCTTATCTTTGAGCTCTTTTATGGTTGCTTCTGTTTTGATATCATCGACAATTTCAACTTTACTTCCATAATATTGTTTTGGCAAATCTATTAAAGACAATGAAATGGTTATTAATATTGTTGCCATTAATAAATGCTTTGTGAGTTTTATGTATCGTTCTTTATATTCAGGCTCTGTAGCCACTTTTAACATCAAAATAATAAATGTTATTCCTGCAATTGAAATTCCAATAATTTTTAGAATTCCAATTATCTCTTTTAATGTATTCATTTAGCCTCACTTTCTCGGCAATAATGCTCGGATACTTCTTGCCGTATTTCCTGCTTGTGTTACAATATTCCCTGTTGGTCTTACCATATATTTTGAAAGCATATTTGGTGTATTTACTGCCACAATTGCAATTGCTATTCCATAAATTAGTTTATTCATAAGCAATGTTGCAATAGATAAATTTAGCAATGTTAATTGAATTACAACAGTAAAGGCTGTCATTAAAAAAGTTCTAATATAATCAGGGAATACACCATTATCAGAATTCAATAATCCTATTGTTGCAAAAGGAATCGCTATTCTCATAACTAGCAATTCCACACCCTTCATAATAAATTGACAAATTAACATCAGCCAACATATAAGCAATACCAAAACTGCTACTGCAGTAAATATTCCACCCTGAATATTATTTGACAAACTCTCTGCTAAATTCGTTGGTTGCACACTCATTACATTTAAAATTGCATTTAAAAATTCTTTTAAAACACCTACTCCAATTGAGTAAATTTCTTTAAAACATATCATTACAATTATTGCTTTCAGCATTCCAATAACTAATTGCATTGGATTCTGCTCACTATCTCCGTTCTCGCATCAGGAAGTAGATTTTTATTGCTTTAAAAATAAATACAATAACTAAAATGTATGTAGCATAATTGAATATAACTTGATATATTTCGTTAAAATCAATTTTTGTTGTTACAATAGAGCGTCCAAAAAAAGCATTATCATCAACTGAAACATACATTATTTCTCGTTCTATGAAAAATACTAAATTGAGCATACTATTAAATAATGAATTTAGTGTTGATTCTGCTCCATTAACAAAGTTTTGTATTAATTCAACAAGCATATCAGTCAATTAGCATCACCTCTTCCATTTATTTATAGAATCCTAAAATTGTATCTATTAATGCTAATCCACAGGTTATTATAATCATTGCTATTAATGTGGTTTTAATATTCTGCATATTCCTTCGTCTCTCACCTTCATCATTAGTTTTTAAACAATAAACATAGTAGATGAAGTATCCTCCACAAATTGTTAAACTAATACCAGTTAACCAACCTATTATTGCCTGTACTAGATTTTGTGTTCCAATTACTAATTTACTTGCATTTAATCCTGTTTGCTGTGCCTCTCCTTCTTCACCTTCAGCATAAACCATCATTCTAGTTGCAAATAAAGGAATTGTAACTAATATTGCAGTTAAAATTTTATTAAATTTACTTTTTATTTTTTCCACTTATCACTTTCTCCCTTCTGCTATTACTTTTAATTTTATTTCGCATTTCTTCTAAATCCTCATTGGTGAATTCATCTTCCTCTTCGTCAATGTCTTGTGATAATTTATTCCAAATATCCCATATTTTTATTTTAGATATCGGTCTTACTTTTCTTTCGTTTTCTCTCTTAATTCTTAATTTTTGATTTTCCTCTTGTGTACCCATTTCATTAAGTTTATTGAAATGCATTTTTGAAATATCAGGTATATAGCAAATAGCAGGTGGTTTTCCTGCTATCATTACTAATACATATGGATTTTCAATTCTTAATACTTCATCTGGTGTTAATAACTTTCTAGAAATCAAACTCATACTACTGCTTGAATTATCATATTTGATATTACTATTACTGCTTTCTCCATACGCTTGTGTTGTGTATGTTCCGAAGTTTTTCTGAAACTTTACTTGCAGTATCAATATTGCTAGATTTTAAATACATCCAAGCACAGTTATCTAGAATATTTTGTGATCCCTCTTTTCCGTATCGTTCCTCTAGTTGTGCAAAACTTTGTAAGCATATAATAAACCTTATATTTCTACCTCTTGAAACTGTTAGCATACTTTGAAATGAATCTATTTTTGTGAAATTCGAGAACTCATCAAGTATAAAATTCATCCTTATACCAAGTTCTCCACCTTCTTCTCTACTTGTTTCAACTAAGGCAGTATATAATTGTTGAATCAATAAACTTCCTAATTTGTGATATGTATCCCTATCATCAGGAAGTAGTACATATATTGCAGTTTTCTTTTTAGCAAAACTTTTTAAATCAAAGTCTGACTTTTGTGTATTATTAGCAACATATTCATTGATAAACATTTGTAATGTAGAAAGTGCTGCAGCCACAAAGCTCCCTCTCGTTTTAGAAGGTGCAGTTCCGAGCTACTGCATAAAACTTTTTAATTGGATCATCAGCACTTTTTGAATCCATATATTCATCAATTGGCATTTTTCCACTTCCATCAGGCTTAAACATTTCAGCTACAAAATAGTAAGCATTTGCTAAAGTTTGATATTCTCTTTTTCCTTTGTTCTCTAATATAACAGCCATAAGTGCTGTTTTAATAACAGACTGCTCTCCGTTTTTCCATATTGGCTCTGTTTTCTCGTTTGATTCAACTAGAACATTTACTAAATCATTTATTAAACTCTCTGCAAGTGGTACATTGTTGTCATCTACTGCATTTATAATAATATCTAAATAATTATAGTAGTTACTTTTTAGAAAATTTATATAATCAATTGCAATTACATCATACCCCAGCTCTTTTAATTTATCTGCAGTATATAAGTATAACTCGCCTTTAACATCTGAAATAAACATATTCTCACCGAGATAATCCGTAGCATTGTTATTGTAGGAATTATAATGGAACGACTCTTTCCAGAGCCTGAACTTCCTACAATACACAAGTGCAAATTGCTATCTATATAATAAATTTTCTCTAAATTATTCTCTCTTTCGTAATTAACAATTACTCCACCTGAATCAAAAGAAACTTCATTATATGGCTTATTTCTATTAATTACATTACATTTAAAAATTTTGTTATAATCCTTTTTATTAAGCCACCACGAAGTTCCGTGTTGCCCTTCACCTACTGGTTTTGGTACTTCAATTTTGTCTGTTATTTTTATTTTGTCACTATGGTATATATTTTTGCTTTTGTTTGAAAATAGCAATAAAAAAGATGCTATTACAAGTTCAGATACTCCAAACATTAATAGCACTCTTCTATTATTCAATATTGTATTTATTAACAATTCTACATTAAGATGTAGTAATTCATTAAAGTTTTTACTTAATATAAAGTGTAAGCTAACAGAAAAATATGCTGTTATAATTACACTTAATACTAATGCAATTATTATTAATAATTTTTTACTTATGCTTTCGTGTCTCCTTTCTGAAAATTTTTGTTTTATATATTTTTTACTTGAATTATTTATTAAATCATAATATAATTCTAACAATTCACATTTGAAAGGAGGTATTATTATTGAATGATTTTTTTAATTCTTTAAACAATTCTTTTTATGATAAATTATGTCACATCGATTCATCTATACATATTTCTGGTGTTTTAAAAAATACATGGGTAGATGATTTTATACATGACCTAAGAGATTATCTAGTAAAATCCGATGTTAAATATCGAATATCAAAATTACCAAAAGATACAGTATTTCAAGTCAACGAAATTGAAAAAGGTTATGTTCAATGCTTTTTAAATCATGAAGAATTCCCTATTCCACACGAAATGATATGTATGTCTGAATTACACAGCGAAGATGTAGGATTTATTCGGACTACAACTTCAAAATGATGGCTTATATCATGTTGTATTCTTATAAAAAGAAAGCACACAATACTTTCTTTCAAAAATATTTGCATGCTTCCTACCGTTTCCATCAATATTATATTCTATTAAAAAGTCAAACGTAATTTCTGTACCATCACTTCTCAACCAAATCGTACCTTTTTCATTCGTTCTAAATACAGTTATGTGATTACTTATCAATCTTTCAATTACATCGTCATCTGGTAGTTTATAACTGTTGTTTTCACCAACAGAAATTATTGCATATTGGGGCTTTGTAGCTTTCAAAAATGATTCACTTGTACTTGAATTAGATCCGTGATGCCCAACTTTTAAAACATCAACTTCATCCCATTCAACATTTTTCTCTACAGTAGTTGTTGCATCTCCCATAAAAAGATACTTTGTATTTTTATAATCCAATTCAACTACAATAGAAGAATCATTTGAATCTTTTGCATTTATGTTTAATACCTTCCAGTTAGCTTCTCCCAATGTATATGTAATTTCTTTTGAAGCAGTTAATCCGTTATTAATATTGATATTATTATCTTCAACTGATTTTACAAATTTTTTATATGCATCAGTTGTAGAAGTTCCATTTGGCGTATACAATATCCCAATTTGAATATTTTCTAAAATTTTATATGCTCCACCTATATGGTCATCATCAAAATGAGTTACTATAAAATAATCAATTTTATTTATGTTTTGAGCTTTTAGAAATTGAGAAATATAATATCCATCTGAATCATTTCCACTATCTATTAACATAGTATATCCATTAATTGTTATAAGTGTAGAATCACCTTGACCAACATTAAGATAAAATATATTTAATTCATCCTTATTTATATTTAAATTTGCATACTCATTTGCCTCTGTTTCTATTATAGGATTGTTTTCGTTATTGTTTATTTTATCAATATTTAATCCTGCTATTATAATTAGTGTAATAAGCATAATTAATAATATAATTATATAAATTCTTTTGTTTTTATTCATTATGTTTCCACCTTTTTTAATTTATTTAACCCTGCCAACCCTTCCACTTTTGACAGGGTTTGACAGGGTTGTTTAGCATTTTTAAGGTATAAATCTTAACAAAAACCCTATCAACCCTTCCATTTTTGACAGAGTTTCACACATTTCGTTTATTAATTGTAAGTTCCTTTTTTGCCTTTTTCTAGCAAAAAAGTTCACATATGCGAAAACTTCTAATAATTTTTAGTTTTCTATTTTCTTTTTATTGTTTTCATATAAATACTTTTCTACAAGTTCAATTAATTCTTTTGCAGTTTCTATTTGTTTCCTTGTTTCTTCATCTGTTGGAACAAATTCATCATCATAATCACTATGTTCTCTAATTTTACCTGCTTCACTAATCTTTCTACTTATTGTTCTTGGAAATATTTCTGTTTTAATATAATGTTGATTAAAATAAGCAAGAACATCTTTATGCCTTTTGAAATCAATTCTTTCCAAAGCTAAAACTGCTCTTATTGCATGAAAGACAGCATAGTATGCTCTATTATTTGCAATTAAATATCTCCTTCCTTGATAGCTATATTCGGCATCAGATAAATCTTGTTTTGCCCTTTCTAATCTATAATTGGCTAGACTACTTATTGTAATTTCTTCACCCATGTACAACAACTCCTTCCTTTTGAACATTATAATAAAACGGTATTACATCTACTCTTTTATTATATTTGTCAATATTTTTTAATAAAGGAGAAATCATAACATCATTTTCCATTTCTAAATCACAAGCTAAATCTATTATTTTCTTTCTATATTCAATTATTTCATCATCACTAAAATCTGTTAAAATCATTATATCAATGTCAGAATTTTTATCATAATCACCTCTGGCATAAGAGCCATATAAAATTACTTTCTTTAATCTGCTTCCTAGTAATTCAGACAATTGTGCTATAAACTTCTTTATTACACTATCAATCTTATTTGGCATATACTCGCCTCCTTTTACATATATTATACATTTATTATTTCCGTTTATTTTTCCAATATTTTTTTAATTTCTAAATATGCTTCTTCTAAAGTATATACATTTCCATTTTCTTCATCTTCTATTCCTTCATCTAATTTTTTTATGAAATTGTCCATATCCTTTATAATTAAATCCGATGGTGCATTCATACACTTCATTCTCCTTTGTAAAATACTTCCATAACTATTATAACATACATTTTGATGTTTGTGTTAAAAATTTTGAAAACAATTTATTTTTTACAATTCTTCCCACTCATATTCTGATGCATTTCGTTTCTTAATTGCTAATTCTTTTTTAGCTTGTTTTGATAATTGCTTTTTGAATTTCAATTCAAAATTCTTATTATATTTTTTCCTATTTTCAGCTTGATAATACAAAGCTGTAATAATACTGTCTAATAAGTTTCTTGTTTCACTTTTATATTTAGTATATGTATATTCTTCTCTACCATTAAGCCATTTTCTTTCAATGTCTAAAATTTGATTTCCAATCATTTTTATAATTTCTTTTTCGGCATCTTGCCTTGCTTTTTCTTTTGCCTCTTCTAACTTTGCTACATCTGAATATTGAAACTCTAGCAATTTCTGCTTGGCTTGAATATATTTTTCAATTTCGATTTGACATTGTGGAGATGATGCAATTATTAATCTTGAAATATCATCAACCTTCTTAATTACTTCAGGATGACTCGTTAAATACTGATATTTTATACTTCCACTTACACTTCTTAATTCTCGTTTTAAATCAATTAATAAATCAACAATCTGCTTAACTTCCCTATCTTTTAATAGATGTTTTATAAATTTTGTTTGTTCAAAATTTCTCTCATATTTTAATATGTCTTCTAGAAACTTCTTATTGTTACTCACATTTTTCAATTGATTTAACAAGTAATTTTCTGTTGTAATCCTCTTTTTAGAAAAATCTTTTTCTTGATATATTGGAAGTAAATTCTCTCGAAATATATCATTTGTAAACTGCAATCTCAACTTATTTTTAATGCTATAATGCACAAAATAATCTCGTTTATATTCATTTTTATACCACAACATAAATTGAAAATGTGGATGTCCATCTTCAATATGGACTGCTCCAACATATTGCAGATTTTCATATTTTACATTTAACATCTCTGCAATCTTTGGCAACCTATTTTCAAATAAATTTTTCCACTTTTCTTGATCGTAGTAACCTAATCTAGTTGCATCAATTTCTTTTAATGAAATAACACCTCTCATAATAGGCTTTTTATCTTTAGCAAGATTAGTTATGAAATTTTTTATTCCATCTAAATCTTCTTCATCTTGAATATTAGGAAACTGTTCCACTCTTCCAAATAGTCCATGTGTAGTATTTTCATTTCTAATTGCATACTCACTTTTAGCCAAATATTCTGCATAATCTTTTAATTTAAAATATGTTGTTCTATAGTTTGGATTCAGAGTTTCCAATTCAAAAAAAACACTACTCATTTCTATAAACCTTTCCTATTCCATAGAACTCAAGTAACTCCTCTTTTGAAATGTCTTCTGCATTTCTGCTAACAAAATAATTTGCTTTAACTCTACCACTTTCAATTATTTTCAAAAATTCTTGATAGAGTTCATCACCCATTAATCTTTTAATAACTTCACCCATAATATATGTATTTAATGCATTAACTCGAACATTATTTGCGATTAATTTTCGTTCAGATTTTATGAAATTATCTAATTTTACATCAATTAATTTGCTTAATTCTTTTATAATAACATCCATATTATCCTTATACATTTGCAAATTTATTTCTTTTTCTATACCTGCTCTAATTAATTCTGATGCACTATTATATGAACTTTTTTCCACAATATTGAAGATTTTTTCCTTCTGTTCCTTGCTTAATCTTAAAAGAAACATCTCATTTTTTGAACTTACTTTTTTACTCATAAACATTCCTACTTTCTCTACAATCGGACACTCAAAATTGCCTTCAGGCAATTTTGCAGGAAGAGGGAGTTATACAAACTCCCCATAACAGCCTAAAAGCGTGGCTTTTAGCATATTTACAATTTTTTTCTTGTATAACATTCAGTTATACAGAAAACAGTGCCGATTTACTCGAATTCTTCCTCCTCTTCCAATTCTTCTTCTCCAGTTACTTCAACATAATCTTGAATTACATTTAGTGCTTCATAATAATTTTTTGAATTTTCTATTCTCATAACCATTTCTTCTGCTTCAAGCTCCATTCCATTCCTTCTTAAAGTTTTAGATGCAATACCCATAAGATTATAAATGTTTCCATTCTCTCCAATCAGCTTACATTTAGGTTTAATTTTTTCTTTAATTTCTCCTGTGTAGATGTGAGCTTCAGTTAAGTAACCCATATTATCTCCAAACATTTCATCAATTGCTCTTTCATCTTCTAGGCTTGTTCCTTCATATAAATCATAAACCTTATTGTTAAATAAAATTTGTTTATCAGACTTTTTTAATGTTTTAGGTATTTCACTTTTTGAAAAGAAATCCATATAATATCCTGATTTTACTGCAACTTTTTTATCTTCCATAATAATTATTCACCCCCATCAAACTCATCTTCTGACTCTACTTCATTTTCATTTATATTATTTTTTTCAAGCAATATAGAAAAATCTCTTAATCTTTCATCACCTAGATACACAGGAAATATCCCAAAATTTTTTGACATTTCTGAAAATATTTCCATCGATTTTCTCTCAGTTAATTTTTCTAACTGCTCAATATAATCTTCATAAGGCAAGTTAGTTGAAATAAGTAATTCTGAATCTCTATATAGAGTTCCATTTGTTACAACAGTTACTCCAATTGCTGAAACAATATCAGTCATAAATTCGTACTGATTTCCTTCCCAATCTCTTAATCTATATGTTTTTATTTTTTGTCTTCTAGTTATCTTGTCAAGAGTGTTATAACCAACAAAATAATTTTTATCATCATATTCTAGATACTTTCCTTTTGCAAAATCATTCATTGTTTTTAAGATATGATCTATATCAGTTATTTTTAATTTTGAATATTCTTCTTCGTGACCAATAATTATAGCTTTTACATAGTCGTCCAAATCCTTTACTCCTTCTTGGAATCTATATTCATCTAAACTAAAAGCAACTTGTATTACATCTTTTAATGATTTAATATTATTGTTATCATCTTCAAATTGTAATATTGCACTAAATTTTTCTTTTTGTTCATTATCAAAATGACATATCACATAACTTAAATAATTTAATTCATTTAAGTTAACTTCTCTATACTCATCAATTAATTTATCTAAATACGGAACTCCAGTTTCAATATTTTCCACAACTGAAGTTCCGTATAATAAATCATCAAGTTCTATATCAATGCCTTTTAAAATATGTTTGAGATCTTTTATAGTTCTAGGCAGAAGTAACTCAATCTCTCCTTCGTGTTTTTTTACATCTAGCATCACTTCTTTAAATTCCCCCATTTCTATTTTCTTAATATCCTTTATTATTTCATCAATAACTTTTAAATTTTCTTTTGACTGTTCCCATTGATCAAAGCATCCGACTTTAGCTTTATTTAACGAGCTATCTTCAGAATAATAATATAATTTATGTATCTCTTGATTACGAACTTCGTTTAATAATTCTAATTTATTCAAACTCATTCTCCTCCTCATTTTCTAATTGAACTGATTCATTTACTTTATGATATGGCTCACCTACACATTCCACCAAACCATATGGAGTTATACTTTTGCCATATTGTAATGCATAGTCTCTTCCAATTGCATCTAAATCAATGCAATCTATAATATCATCAATATTTATGTAATCAGTAATATCTTCAACAACTAAGTCACCATTATCAAAAAGACTTCTAGCATATGCTTCTGCATCAAAAATTTCATCATCTAAAACATATTCATCCAGTCTATTTGAAAAATCAACTAAATCGTTTATAATTTCAATACTTTCTTTTTCAGCCTC
Organism: uncultured Clostridia bacterium; assembly: GCA_947630155.1. Lineage (GTDB taxonomy): Bacteria > Bacillota > Clostridia > TANB77 > CAG-508 > CAG-492. Next base: position 30,392 of record CANRGM010000100.1, on the reverse strand, counting down.
TAATACAGCTAACAACTTTATCATCTGTGATTCATTAAAATCTTTTATTGTATCATATAACTGTTTAACATTATTAAATGGCATTGTATATCCATTGCGACCAGACTCTTCTTTCACATCCTCTAGTAATTCATTCAAAGCACTTGATAATCTTTTATTACTGAAATTTAGAATTTCAACTTTTTTAACATGTGTATCTTGCACAGATAAAGATTTATAATCTAATCCTAAATACTCAAAATCCTTTTCTAATTCCTCACTATCTTTTGGAAGTACAATTATAATTTCCTTATAATTATCTTTTTCTTCATATTCTTTTTTATTTACAACATTTAATTTGAATTTCATCTGTATTCCTGCTCACCTCCTTGTTTCACTCGCACGAGAATCGATTTTGTGCCATTTTCATATTTTATTAGGGTAGTTTTACCTCTCAATAATTACTCAAATTCTTCTTCGTCTTCTATTTCCTGCACATTTTCTTTATTTAATACATCTTGTAATAATCTATTAGTAGCTCTTATAGTATTTTGATTAAATTCTCTTTGCCAAGCTCCTTCAGACCTAGACCAATGAAATCCATTATGTTTTAAATTACTACGAATATCTTCTGATGGAATATCATTAAATATTATTTGAATCCTATTTATTTTTTTGTTATGAATTATTTTTCCTCCTACAAACTCTTTATCCTCAAAATTAATATTTTCTAATTCTTCCATTCTTTCAATTCTTTTTTTAGTTTCTCTTATTCGAGCTCCAATATTTTGTAGTTGCCAAGATTTATGATTTTCATCAGCTTTTATAAGTTCTCTTTGCTTTTCCAAATACTCTAATTTTTCTTTTAATTTACTAATTGCATTGGGATCATCACCATAAATAACATTACTACTTTCAAGCGTTTCTGCCTTATCCTTATAATACTTACTTTTCTTATCTTCTTCGATAGATTTTCCAATATCATTCCAAGCCTTTTCGTGTAATCTTCTTGCCATTTTTTCTGAATGATGACCAACTATTATAGGCTGTCCAGGTGTCATTTCTAGAATTCTATTAGCTTTAGAATTCATATATTGTTCTGACCTCTCCTCTGCCTTTTTAGAAAGCTCCTCATATCTTTCTTTTCTAGCCTCTCTTCTTTCTTCAAAATCTTCTCTTCCTCCTATTCTTTTTCACTCTCCTTTCCTACTATAACTATGCAGTGTAAAACAATAGCAAGACATCCTCCAGTCATTGCACCTAAAATAAACCCTACTAAAAACATTGAAATCCCTCCTTTGCTTACAAAATCAATTCTGTGCTATTTATTTTAATAAGGAATATCATCCCAACTAAAACTTAATCTTCTATATTTCTGAACTTCATCATAGTAAATTTTAAATACTTTCTCTTTACTAAATTTTGTGATATATCTAAAAAATGATAATAGTTCTTCTATTATTACTTGCTTATATTTAGTTCCTCTGTCAGAATATTCTAAGTATTCATTATCAACATAAACTGATGCAATACCTTCAATTAAAATTTGAAATATTATCTTTTTCTCATCAACAGTAAAATCATCAAATTCTATCATCTTGTCATATTGATGTTCAATCAATAAAAAGTAAAAAGATATAACTCTGTTTAGTGTTTCATCTTTAATCTTTTCTTGATTATATAAACACAATAAACTATCCTCAATTATTTTTACTATTATATCTTGTGCTCCTTTTGATTTCTTATCAAAGAAATTTTTTACTTTAGTATTTTCTATTTTTCTCACCTCCATTAAAAAAAGATGCATATAATTTTTTTAATTAATGCATCTTTTTTATTTTATTAAATATCATCAATAGCAATAGCAAATTCAAACTTAACCTCTTGTGTCCCATGAACTCTACGCTTTACAAATTGATTAGATGTTCTATTAATTATCTGTGTCTGTTTAGAGCGTCCCATACACATGATTCGTGCTGATATTGAAACTGAAGTTTCTCCTATAGTAGGTAGTGAAAAACAATCTGAAGAACTTGTTAATTATCTACTTTCTGAATTTGAAAGTGATCCTAAGAAGATTTGGGAATCAAATATTTTTGGTAAAAGTTTACATGAACTAGTTAATGAAGGATTACAAAATAAGTTATGTAGAATGCCAGAAGACTCTCAGGCGAAATTGCAGGAGACTTTGGAGCGTATTGTTAATGAAGGAAGTAGTGGATTGATTTGTATTATATTGTAATATTTTTAAAAGGGCACCTATACTAATATAGGTGCCCTAAAACTTTCTACTAAAATCCTATGCTCAATGAAAATATAATATATTTTATCCATGTTATCAGAATATGCAATACTATACAAATCCAAAAAAAATACATATTTTCAAAATTTTTGCAAATACTACAAATAATTATCAAAAATAGAAAGGATACAACTCAACTATGAATCAAAATAACATTTTCAAAAAAATCTACAATCAATTTTTCAAATATAGCCCTCAAAATGAATACAATTTCTTCTTGACCACTGAAAATGTAAAAGACATAGAAAATACTCCTGTTTCCCCTGCAAAAGACTTAGAGCCAACCAACTTTTACACTAATATACAAGAAAACCTTAACTTCATAAAAACAAAATACAATAGCCTAATAAATAGTGACATAATTATTCGTGAATTTGTAATAACAGCAAGAAACAAAGAATACAATGCTGCAATAATTTATATAGATGGAATGGTGGAATCTAAGATTATTAATGCCTCTGTATTAAACCCTCTTATGCTACGAAATAGAGCCAATACTTACACAGGGGATGAAAAAGAAATAGTCTCAGAATTCAATAATAATGATGTTGTAATTAGAAAGATAAAAAAATTTAATTTACAAAACTATATTATGGACCATCTTATTCCACAAAACGATGTTAAACATATAGAAAAATTTGAAGAAGCTTTTTCAGGAATAAATATGGGAAACTGCTTTTTGCTTGTGGATACTATAAATGTTGGATTTGATATTGATGTAAAAGGTTTTAAGCAAAGAAGTGTAAGTAATCCTCAAAATGAAATTGTAATAAGAGGTCCTCAAGAGGCATTTGTAGAAAACATAAGAACTAACACTTCAATGATACGAAGAATAATTAATAATGAGAACTTAGTAATTGAAAATTGTTCTGTTGGGGAAATCACAAAAACTAAAGTTGCTATATGCTATTTAAAAGATATTACAAATAATGATTTAGTTGCAGAAGTAAAATATAGAATTAATAATCTTGACATAGATCATCTAACATCATCTGGACAACTTGAACAATTAATTCAAGATAATGCTAGCAGTTTATTCCCTCAACTTCTTGCAACTGAAAGACCTGATAAGACTGTTACTCACATATTAGAAGGAAGAGTTGCAATAATAGTAAATGGTACTCCTTATGTTCTTCTTGCTCCAGGAGTTCTGTCTGATTTTTTATCATCTCCTGAAGACACAAATTTCAAATTCCAATTTTCAGATATGTTAAGATTAATCAGATTAGTAGCAATATTTTTTGCACTATTTTTACCTGGAATTTATGTTGCAGTAACAGCCTACCATCATGAATTATTGCCAACTGAATTATTATTTACTATAGAAGCAGCCCGTGAGACTGTCCCCTTTCCAACAATTATAGAAATTCTACTAATGGAAGTTTCATTCGAACTTATCCGTGAGGCAGGATTACGAGTTCCTTCTCCAATAGGTCCAACTATTGGTATTGTAGGCGGTTTAATTCTTGGAGAAGCAGCTGTTAATGCCAATCTTGTTAGTCCTGTTTTAATTATAATAGTTGCTATTACTGCAATTTGTTCATTTAGTATACCTGATTTTACTTTTAATTTTACAATAAGAATATGTAGATTTATTTATATTTTCCTAGGTTATATGGCCGGATTCCTAGGAATTGCAGTTGGTTTGTTTATTCAAATTATATTTTTAAGCAACTTAAAATCTTTTGGTGCACCATATCTTACACCATATATGTTGCATAACAATAAAAGGGCCGCAACCTCTTATTTCTTGCCTCCAATATGGAAACGAGAAAATCGTTCTAATGTTGTTAGCCCCAAGAAAAAATATTCTCAAGGGAAGATTAGCATGTTGTGGAAGAATAATAAAGTTAAATAAAAAAGTATTAATTTTACTAATTTTGGAAACAATTGTATAAAAGGAAGGAGAATTATATTAATGAACTCAGAAAAAATTGGTTTTATAGAGGCTATTGCACTAATTTCAATAGTTATGACTAATAAAATAATTTTAAACACTCCAAAAGAAATTATATCTAGTACTCGGTTCTTCTGCATGGCTAAATGTTTTATATGTGTCTGTTATAGCTGTTTTAATAGCATGGTTTATCTCGTATTTATTTAAAAAATTTCAAGGCAAAGATATTTTAGATGTATGCGAATTTTTAGGTGGAAATACTTTGAAAATTATTATGGGCATTTTTTATATATTTTTATTAATACTAGTTCCAATGTTTGTTATTAAAAACTTTTCAGAAACACTGCAATTAATATATTTTAGAACATCACCTTTGATATATATTGTGTTATTTTTCCTTGTTAGTAGTACCATTACAAATAAATTTTCAATAAAAGTTCTAGCAAAAGCAAACCTTATAATAATTCCAATTGTTTTTCTAAGTATAATAGTAATCCTTTTATCCTCAATAAAGGATTTTACTCCACAAAGAATTTTTCCTATTTTAGGTTATGGAGCAAACGAAACATTTCTTATGGGATTAAGCAATTTATTTAGTTATTCTGGAATATGCTATTTGTTATTTCTTAATCCTTTTATTAATAAAACCACTGAATTTAAGAAGATTTCTATTATTTCAATAATAATTTCTGGAATATACCTATTTTTAAGTGTAACATGTATTTTATTATCACTTTCTTTTACATTTAAAAGTGGAGAATCATTCTCTTTATATTTATTAACTAGAAATTTAGAATATGGTAGATTCATCCAAAGAATTGATGCGGTATTTATTTTGATTTGGATAATTTCTACAATTTCCTATATAAGTATTGCAATATATTTTTGTATATATGTATTCAAAAAAATAACTAAAATAAGTGATTCAAGTTCTATTAATTATACTATTAATTTGCTTATATTAGGTCTTCTTATTTTACCAAGCAATTTTGCCACTCTAAACAATATAATAGGTAAAATCTTTAAGTATAGCTCTTTAATCTTAATATTTGGAATTAGTATACTTATACTAATTAGTGCTAATATAAAGCTAGGAATTATTAATAAAAAGAAAGGAAGGGTATGATAAATTCATACAATATATAATATGAAGAAAACTAAGTATTTTTTAATTTTATGTATATTATTTACAAACCTTACTCTACTTTCTGGTTGCTATGACTCAAGAGGAATTGAAGAATTAGCTTATGCAACTGCTTTAGGACTAGATATTTCTGACAATAAATCACTAACCCTAACTTTACAATTTTCTATTCCAAGTTCTAGCTCTGATTCTGGAAGTAGTCAAGCAAGTAAAACAGATTCTATTTCTGTTGATTGTAGTAGTATAAGTTCTGGTATTGGTTTGATTAATAGTTATATTAGTAAAGAGGTATATTTAGCTCATTGTAAAGTTATTGTTATTTCTGAGGAATTAGCAGAACAAGGTATCTCTGAATATTTGGATACACTAGCAAATAATATAGAAATAAGACCCGATTGTAACATAATAGTCTCAAGATGCACTGCTAAAGAATTTATTAATAATGCTTCTCCATCTATTGAAACATTAACTGCAAGATATTATGAAGTTGCTTTAAATTCAAGTGAATATACAGGATATACTACTTCTACTAAATTAACAGACTTTCTAAGTGCTGTTAAAAGTACTTATATGCAAGGACATGCTATTTTGGGAGGAGTCAATAATGGCAATGGAAGTAGCCAAAACAATGGTGGAAGTTCTTCTGGTGGTGAATCTGGCGGTTCTGGCAATAGTTCTAATAATGGAAATAGTAGCAGTAGTAGTGGATCTGGAACTGATCAATCAGTAGATAGTGAAGCTGATAGTCAAGCTAAAGCAAATGAAACCCCTATTGAAGATTCAAATCGGTGTAGAAACTTTTGGTACTGCAGTTTTTTATGATGATAAATTAGTTGGCGAATTAACTGGAATGGAAACAATTTGTTATCTACTAGTTACTAATAAATTAAAAACATGTACAATTTCAATACCAGACCCATTTACCTCAAATTCAAGTATTGATTTACGAATAAATAAGAAGAAAAATTCTAAAATCGATTTGGAATTTATAAATGGATCACCTTATATTTCAATAGAAGTATTTTTAGAAGGGTTTGGGCTTTCTTTGGATGAAGATACCAATTACAGTTCTTCAGATGATATAAATACTATAAATAGGTATACTGAAGAATATATAAAAATTCAATTAGAAAATTATTTATATAAGACTTCCAAAGAGTTAAACTCAGACATTTCTGGTTTTGGTAAATATGCTTTATCCAAATATTTAACATGGGAAGAATGGATTGATTCGAATTGGCTTGAAAATTACAAAAATGCATTTTTCGATGTAAAAGTTAATGTGTATGTTAATTCTGGCTATGAATTTAATAAAGCACCATAAATGGTAACATATAAATAATATTTTAGGAGGATTTAAATGAAATTAATAGTTTGTATTTTAAGTATTTGGATTTTAATAAAAAATATTTCATATGCAATTTATGAATATAAAGTTAATAATAATGTTGGTGGTAGTTTAACTGTTGCAATATTTAATATTATATGTACAATTTTTGTTAATGTAGTATTATTTGGATTATAATTTTTATATATGAAATATATGAGGACATTTTTAAATGTCCTCATATACTCTTTCAAATGAAATTCTTCTCATTTCTTTATTTGCCTCAATTACTCTTATGCGAATAATGTCTCCTATTTTAAACATAGTTTTAGTGTTTTCCCCAATCAACATTTTGCGTTCTTCATCATAAATATAATATTCATTACCTAAATTTTCAAACCTTATTAGCCCTTCTACTGTATTTTCTAATTCCACAAAAATACCAAAAGAAGTTATATTTGATATTATCCCATCATATTCTTCTCCCAGTTTAGACTGCATATATTCAGCCTTTTTTATATCTACACTATCTCTTTCTACTTTTTGTGCAATCTTTTCTCTTTCTGATGATGTTTTAGCATATTTTGTTGCTTCTTCTGAATACTTTTCTAACTCATCCTGAGATAAATTATAATTTTTTTCTATATATTTTGATATGATTCTGTGAATAAACAAATCTGGATACCTTCTAATTGGTGATGTAAAATGACAATAATATTTACTTGCTATTCCAAAATGTCCACGATTCTCACTTTCATATTGAGCAATTTTTAAAGTTCTTAAAATTAAATTTGATACTATTCTTTCTTCAGGTTTACCCTTAACTTGTTCTAAAACCTCTGCAAAGGCTTTGGGATGAATATTATCTTTGTTAGCTTTTATTCTATAACCTAAATTCCAAATAAAAGAATTTAATTCTTTTATTTTATCCATATCTGGTTCAGGATGAACTCTATATATAAAAGGAGCTTCAAGCCAATAAAACTTTTCCGCTACTGTTTCATTTGCTATTAGCATAAACTGTTCTATAATTTCATTTGCAAATGTGATTTCATATTTCTTTACATCAATTGCAATTCCATTTTCATCTAATATAATTTTACTTTCTGGTACATCTAAATCTAAACTTCCGTCTTTTTCTCTCTTACCTTTTAAAATTAAAGCTAATTCAGCCATTAGTTTAAAATGATTAAAATATTTCTTATATTCATTTATTTTATCTAAATCTTGTTTAGTAAATTGCATTTCATCATCATTAAAAATTTCTTTTATATTCTTTTCGCATTCATTTTTAAGTTTTTCTGTTGAATTAATATACTGCAATATTTTATATACATTTGTATAAGACATTCTTTTAGTAACTTTAATTATGCTTTTACAAATATCTGAAGAAATAACTTGTCCTTTATTATTAATTTCCATAATAACAGATAGTGCAAACCTATCTTCTCCTTCATTTAAGCTACATATACCATTTGATAATTCTTTTGGAAGCATTGGAATAACCCTATCCATCATATATACACTTGTTCCTCTCAATATAGCTTCTTTATCTAACATAGAATTTTCTTTAACATAATGGCTAACATCTGCTATATGAACCCCTAAAATGTAATTTCCTTCTTCATTTTTTTCCACACAAACAGCATCATCTAAATCCTTTGCATCCTCACCATCTATAGTAAATAATTCTTTTTCTCTTAAATCTATTCTATTTTTTAATTCCTTTTGTGTAATACTAATTTCCAACGATTTTGCTTCTTTTAATACTGGCTCAGGAAATTCATATGGTAAATCATATTCTTTAACTAAAGAAATCATGTCTATTCCAGCTTCATCTTTATATCCTAGAATCTCTATTACTTTACCCTCAGCTTTTCTTCCTTTTTGGGCATATTTAGTAATTTTTACTATAACTTTTTGATTATTCTTGGCTTTTCCAAAATCTTTTTTTGAAATGAAAATATCTGTTCCAAATTTCTTATCATCAGGAACAACAAAGCCAAAATTCCTATTACTTTGAAAGGTTCCCACTATTGTATTCTTTTCATGTCTTAGTATTTTAATAACCTTTCCTTCCTTATGTTGTGATTCTTTATCATTTGATGCAATTATTTTTACTACTACCTCATCTCCATTTAATGCATTGAAAGTATTGCTATTTGAAATAAAAATTTCTTCTTCCGAAGTTTCTGAATCTATCAATTTATTTAACTTAACAAAACCAAATCCTTTTTGATTTAATCTTATAACACCTGTTCTATACACATTATCATCAACAATCATGTATTTTCCTTTTTTAGTTACTTCTATTTTGTATTCATCTTCTAACTCTTTTAAAATTTGATGAAATTCTGTGTGCTTTTCTTTAGGGACTCCAAGAATAAATGCTAAATCTTTTGCTTTCATAGGAACATATTTTTCATCTGACATAAATTTTAAAATAATTTGTTTATTTTCCTCCATTAAAACCTCCTCTCTTGATATGTAAAAAACTTGGTGATTATTAAAAATATCATACCACCAAGTTTTTAAAATATATACAATAATTTATCAATTATATTACAAATACCACACCTAGTGCAATTGAGGCTACTATAAATGCAATTCCTAATATAATTGTAATTCTTTTTATTTTACCTTCTTTAGTTCTTCCTTTATTCTTTTCATAGAAATTATTTGTAGAAGACCCCATGATAGCTTCAGAAGGACCATTTGAATCCTTGGTTTGTATTGTAGCTATAATTATTAAAGCTATACAAATTATTATATAAATTGCTATACCTATATATTTTAAAGTTGACATTTTTTACACTCTCCATTCATATATTTTTACTTCGATTATTGTAGCATATATTTTTTTAAATTGCAAATAAATTTATAAACATTTTGTAGTAAATTCTATTTCTGTCTTTATACTTTTGTAGTTGTCCGTCAAATTCAATAATTATGCTGTTTCTACCCCTTTGCTTGTTTGAGCACGCATTCTTTTAGTTTCATTATTTCTGCTTTTATTACTATTTATAATGATTTGAGGATTTTCGCCATTTAAAACTGTTTCTTTTGTTATTATACATTTTTCTATATTAGGGTTTGATGGTATTTCAAACATTATATCTCTCATAATATCTTCTAATATTGCACGCAACCCTCTTGCTCCAGTTTTTCTTTCTATAGCTTTATCAACTATTGCTTCTAAAGCTCCATCTTCAAATTCTAATTCAACATCATCTAATTCAAATAATTTTTTATATTGTTTTACTAATGCATTTCTTGGTTCAGTAACAATTTTTATTAGTGCATTTCTATCTAAATCTTGCAAAGTTGCTACTATTGGTAATCTTCCAACAAATTCTGGGATTAGTCCAAATTTTAATAAATCTTGTGGTAATAGTTCACTAAATACCTTACTCTTATCTACTTCTTTTTGACTTTCTATTTTGGCACCAAAACCAATAGTTTTCTTTCCTATTCTATCATTTATTAATTTCTCTAGACCTTCAAATGCACCTCCACAGATAAATAATATATTTTCTGTGTTTATTTGTAAAAAGTCTTGGTGTGGATGTTTTCTTCCTCCCTGAGGAGGAACTGAAGCTACTGTCCCCTCGACAATCTTTAATAGTGCTTGTTGTACTCCTTCTCCACTAACATCTCTTGTTATTGATGGATTTTCTGACTTTCTTGTTATTTTGTCTATTTCATCAATATAGATAATACCTCTTTCTGCTTTTGAAATATCATAGTCTGCTGCTTGAATTAATTTTAATAAAATATTTTCTACATCTTCACCAACATATCCAGCCTCTGTTAAAGTTGTTGCATCAGCAATTGCAAATGGCACATTTAATACTTTTGCAAGAGTTTGAGCTAATAAAGTTTTTCCACATCCAGTTGGTCCCAATAATAATATATTACTTTTTTGAATCTCAATAGTATTACTGTTATTATTTTTTTCAATAATATATTCATTATTATTTATTCTTTTGTAATGATTATATACAGCAACTGAAAGTGTTTTTTTAGCATCCTCTTGACCAATTACATATTCATCTAAAACATTCTTTATTTGAGCTGGTGTTGGCAATTTTTCTGTTTCATTTAATGTATATGTCATATCTGGATCTTCATATAAATCATCTTCTATAATATTATTACAAACACCTATACACTCATTGCAAATGTATACACCAGGTCCTGCAATAATTCTTTCTACTGCTTCTTGTGTTTTGCCACAAAAAGAGCATCTAATTGTTCTATTCTGTTCTTTATTTGGCATTTCAATCTTGTATGATATAAAGATTTTATACCATACACTCCTTTCTTCATTTATTTTATTTTTAATTTCTTTAGTATTTTTTACTATATTTTCATGTTTTATTCTGATTTATATTAAGCTTATTTAACAGCATATTGAATTGTTTTATAAGTTTTCTTATTTATCTTTTATAACCTATTACATTTATAAATTATGGTCTTTTTTCCATTATTCCGTCTATCAATCCGTATTCTAGAGCTTCTTGAGCAGTCATATAATTATCTCTTTCTGTGTCTCTATTAATTACATCTAGTGGCTGACCTGTTCTATCACTTAATAATTTATTTAGTTTCTCACGAGTTTTCACCATATGATCTGCATGAATTTTTATTTCGGTAGTTTGACCAGAAAGTCCTCCGCCACCTATTAATGGTTGATGTATTAAAATTTCTGCATTTGGTGTAGCAAAACGTTTTCCCTTTTCTCCAGAAGCTAAAAGCACAGCTCCCATACTTGCAGCCATTCCTATACAAATTGTTGAGACAGGACATTTTATATAATTCATTGTATCAACAATACCCATACCATCAGTTATAGATCCTCCAGGGCTATTTATATATAAAGATATTTCTTTGTCTGGATCTTCTGACTCTAAAAATAATAACTGAGCTATTACTAGGCTAGCTGAAGTTGCATTAACATCTTCTCCTAAAAATATAATTCTATCTTTTAATAACCTTGAAAAGATATCATATGATCTTTCCCCTTTTGATGTTTGTTCTATTACATATGGAACTAAACTATTTCTCTCTAACATATTTATCCTCCTACTTTTATTTAAGCTATATAGTATATTATTTTATTTCACAGATAAGTATTTACAAAATATATTTTTATATAACACACTATATAATTACTAAACTTAATTTTACTTAATATATTTTATAAATAATAATTTTTTTAGTTACTATTTATCTAAAATATTAATTGCATTTTATACTATAATAAGCTTTTTTTCAATACCTATTTTTAATAATTTAAAATTTATATTTTTGAACATATTTTACACAATTTGGACATAAAAAGTTAGGAATGGTATTATTCCTAACTTACTTCATTTATTAATTATCCTATTTTTGCATTTTCAACTACAAATTTTACTGCTTTTTCTACTGAAATATTTTCTTTTATGTAATTAATTAAATGTTCATTATCCTTTAAGTCCTCAGCTTTTCTTCCATAGTTTTCAGCCATTTCTTTTATTTTTTCACTAATTTCTTCTTCTGATGCTTCTAATTTTTCTTGTTTAACTATTTCTTCTAATACTAGTCTACTTTTTACAGATTTTTTAGCTTGTTCTTCATATTCTTTTCTCATATCTTCTTCAGTTTTTCCTATCATTTGTAAATATTGTTTCATATCTAGTCCTTGATAAGATAATCTTTTTTCAATATCTTTCAACATATTATCTATTTCAGTATCAACCATACCAGATGGAATGTCTATATCAGTTGCTTCACATACTGTTTTTATTGCTGTTTCCTCAGTTTCATATTTTGCTTTATTTGAGTTTTCTTCTTCTAGTTTTTCTTTAATACTATTCTTTAATTCTTCTATAGTATCAAATTCGCTAACATCTTTAACAAATTCGTCATCTATAGCTGGTAATTCTTTTCTTTTTATTTCATGTAATTTAACTTTAAATGTAGCATCTTTTCCAGCTAATTCTGCTGAAAAATATTCCTCTGGGAATTTAACATTAATATCTTTTTCTTCATCAATTTTCATTCCGATTATTTGATCTTCAAAGCCTGGTATAAATGTTTTACTTCCTATTTCTAATTCATGATTTTCAGCCTTTCCTCCTTCAAATGCCACACCATCTACAAAGCCTTCAAAATCAATAACAGCAATGTCCTTTTCAGCAACTGGCTCATCTTCTATACTTATTAATCTTGAATTTTTATCAGCCATACGATTTAATTCCTTTTGAATATCCTCATCAGTTACTTTGTATTCTATTTTCTTCATAGATATACCTTTATATTTTCCTAATTTAATCTCTGGTTTAACTTGTACTACAGCTGTAAACACTAAGTCTTTTCCTTTTCCTATTTCGACAATATCAATTTCAGGTTTACTTACTACTTCTATATTGTTTTCTTTAACTTCATTATCAAAAATCTCAGGAACAATTTCATTAAATGTATCCTCATAAAATATTTGTGATCCATATGTTCTTTCTACTAAAGACATAGGAGCTTTTCCTTTTCTAAATCCTGGTATATTAAAATATTTTGCGGTTTTAGTATATACTTTTTTCATTCCTTCATCAAACTTCTCTGCTGGGATAGTAAATGTTAACTTTAATTCATTTGTATTGTCTGTTTTTTCTACTTTCATCATACTCATTTTTTACATACATCCTTTCAATTATCTCTTTTATGTTACTTTCTTAAAAAGCAACTAGCTTTTTTATTATATCACAAATTATTAATTTTGCAATAGTTTTGGCACTATTTTTATATCTTCATAGGCTTAAAGTTCAAATAGTCTGCACTAATTAAATGAAAATTAATTCCACCAACATCACCCTCAATTGCTTCATTATGTGAATTTCCATGTAAATGCCCATAATAGCAATTTTTCACATTGTATTGTTTCATTGTTTTATAGAACTCCAAGTGATTATTATCTAATAGATTTTTAGATGAAATTGGTGGATAATGCATAAATACTATTATTTCTTTATCTGTACCATAATTATCAGTAGCATCTTTTAGTGATAATTTTAACCTTTCATTTTCTCTATTAATCATTTTTTTGCTTTCATCTGTTTCTTGAAGTGTCCAACCCCTTGTGCCTACTATTAATTTATCTTCTACTAAATATGAATTATTATATAAAAAATCTATGTTAGAAAATTTATTTTCATTAATAAACTCTCTCATTTTTGTCAAAGTTGTCCACCAATAATCATGATTCCCCTTTAGTAATATTTTTTTCCCTGGCAAATTATTTAAATATTCAAAATCTAATTTGGCATCTTCTATGTATGTAGCCCATGAAAAATCCCCCGGAAGAATAATAGTGTCTTCTGACTTGACATTTTCTAGCCAATTTTTTGCTATTTTTTCTTCATGGTTATCCCAATTATTTCCAAAAATATTCATAGGTTTATCAACAGTAAAAGATAAATGCAAATCTCCTATAACATATATAGCCACATTATTCCTCCTCATATCATTTTGTTTACAATTTCTCTCCCAATTTTAAATTTGGTATTGCATTTAAATACATATCTGAACACTTACCATTTATATAATTATAATATCCCGCACATGCTATCATTGCAGCATTATCCGTACATAAAATTGGTTCTGGATAATATATTTTCATATTATTTTTTTTCTCTAATTCCAAAAATTTTTCTCTTATATATGTATTTGCAGAAACTCCACCTGCTAGAGCTATTTTGTCTATGTTTAATTGTTTTGCAGCTTTTAACACATTATCTATTAATATATGTGTAACATTTTCTTCAAAACTAGCACATAAATCGGCTTTATTTATATCAGGATTTTTATGATGCAAATTTATTATTGCTGTTTTTATTCCACTAAAACTGAAATCCAAATTATCAAAATGAGTTTTAGGTAATTGAATATTTGGAATACCTTCCTTAGCCAATTTGTCTATTTTAGGACCTCCTGGGTATCCTAAACCTATCACTCTAGCCACTTTATCAAAAGCTTCACCAATTGCATCATCTCTTGTTTTTCCCAATATTTCATATTCTTCATAACTTTTTATATGTACTAAATGAGTATGTCCACCTGAAATGATCATACACAAAAATGGTGGCTCCAATTCTTTATGTGTTATGTAATTTGCTGCAATATGTCCTTGTATATGATTAGTTCCAATAAGTGGAACATTCAATGTATAACTTAAAGCCTTTGCATATGAGACTCCCACTAGTAGTGCTCCTACTAAACCTGGACCATATGTACATGCAATATTATCTATATCTTCAAATCTTATATTTGCTTCTTTTAGTGCTTCTTTAGTGACATCCGAAATAGCTTCCACATGATTCCTTGATGCTATTTCTGGTACAACGCCCCCATATTTCTCATGTATTTTTATTTGTGAATTTATAATGTTTGAAAGTACTTCTCTTCCATTTTTTACAACAGCTACAGAGGTTTCATCACAACTTGATTCAATTCCTAAAGTTATTATATCTTTCATTTATGTTCCTACAAGATTTTTCTTGTACTCCTTTCTCTAAAATCCTATTCCAAACAGTCTCAAAATTAGTTTCAAATTAATATTAAATATATTTCCAACTATACTGAATAATCCACTGGTCACACCATTGATACATGGGTTTATTATATAACTTGCAATTCCTGTTACCCATATACCTATAAATATAATATATAAAATCATTTCATTCTTACTAAACCATAATTTTGCTTTATATGGTAAAAAGTGATTTAAGATTTTTGAACCATCAAGTGGAGGAAGTGGAATTAAATTAAATAACCCTAATCCTACATTTATTAATATAAGCTCCATAAAAAATATTAATATTAACCATACAACTCTAGCTGATAAATTACCAAGTACATTAAATTTTAATAATACTGCTAATATTATGGTTGAAATAATGGCAAGAAATATATTCATTAGTGGCCCTGCAATAGAAACTATTGCCTCTGCCTTTGTCATTGATATATTTCTTTTAAAATTTCTAGGATTTATTTGTACAGGTTTTCCCCATCCAAACCCTGCAACAATTAGTAAAGCAAAACCTATAGGGTCTATGTGTTTCAATGGATTTAGTGTTAATCTACCTTGTGCTCTTGGTGTATCATCACCTAATTTATCTGCTGAATATGCATGTGCAAATTCATGAAATGTTATAGCTATTAATATAGCTGGTAAAGTCAATAATAATATCAGAATACTGTCTGTATTTGTTAGTCTACCTAAAATATTTCTTAACACAAACAAACCTAAAATAATATATATAATTCTTTTGTCAAAACTAAACATAAAATTAATCCTTTCCGCAATAAAATTAAATATTAATTACCTATCTTCCATAATAAGAGAATTATTTATGCTATTTTTGTTTATTTCATCTACTATTTCCATAATTTGGTTAAATTGCTCCATTGTGATATGATGTAGATTTTTTATTCTCTTGAAAAATATCTTTTTATCTTCCTTTGTTTCCAATTTTCGAAACGGCTCAATCAGCTTAATGTTTATATTCTTCCATGCAATACCTAATTTTTTCTCTTCATCTGATGCCTTGTCGCTTTTACATTGAGGAGGATTTGTTGTTTTATTATCTTCCATCCATTTTTTTATATCTTTTATTCTAAAAAAATAATATGCTTTCGAATAATCACTTATCTCATAAAATACATTTACGATATGCAAAATCTGTTCAAATTGTTCTTTCGATATATTGGAATTATTATTTATTTTTTCAAAAAATTTTTCCTCATTTTGAATTCTGCAATAATTTTTATATGGTCTTATAAGATCTCTAATAATTGTTTGAAATTGTGTTGCTAATTTTTCTTCCTCTTCATCACCAGTTTCTCTTGGTACCTTTTTATATTCATTTTTTTTAATCCAATTATAAATATCTTCTGCGTTTTGTACATATTGTGAAACTGCATTTTGCTTTATTTCTTGAATTATGGTTATAAGCTCCTTAAATTGCTCTGCTGTTATCCCTTCTTCCATCTTTTTTGATTCAAGATATACTTTTCTTTCTTGTTCTGTTTTTAAAGCTAAAAATTTATCAACATACTCATTCTTTATTATTTTTAATGATTCCCCAAGTATAGCTTCTTCTTCTGGAATTGTTTTTTTAGAATTTTGAATTCTTGGTGGTCTTTTTGAATCATTAATTCTCATCCACTCTCTTATCTTTTTTACATTCTCAATATGAATTGCTATATTTTTTTTATGCACACTCATAGCTACATAAATAATTTTATAAAATTGTTCTTCTGAAATATCATATAACTCTTTCATTTTATCTAAAAAAACTTTGTCTCGCTTATTACTTTTTGCCTTTTTAAAGCGCATTAAGAAATATCTTTTTATATTTTTTAATGATTCTTCTGATAGTTTCTCACCATTCAAAGCTTTTTTAGCATCCTCTACATATTGAGGTACAGAGCTTTTCTTTTCTTGTAAATCATTTACTTCATTTTCGCCCATAAATGGTTTCTCCTTTATAATACTAAACTTACAATATTATATATTAAAACCCTTTAAAAGTAAATACTTTTAGTTGCTTTTATTAATTAACAATAATAGTTTAATACTTTTGAAGTAAACCATCTAGTTAAATATTTATGTAACATATCGACAACTAACCAGCTCTTCTTAATTCTTTTGCATGATTTAAAGAACTTATTGTTATATCTCCACTTGAAATTCTCGCAATTTCATTTATAACTTCTTGTTCATTTAACAATTTTATATCTGTTATTGTTTTACCATTTTTGACCTTTTTATTTATATAGTAGTTGTAATCACCCTTTGCAGCTATACTTGGTTGATGTGTTACACACAATACCTGATGATTCTGAGCTATTATTTTTATCTTCTCTCCTACTGACTTTGCAGCTTTACCACTAATACCTGTATCAATTTCATCAAAAATTAAAATTGGCATTTTATCGGATTTTGCAAGTACTGTTTTTATAGCTAGCATAATTCTAGAGATTTCTCCTCCTGATGCTATTTTTACTAATGATTTTGCATCATCACCTATATTAGTTGATATTAAAAATTCCACTTCATTTAAACCATTTTCATTAAACTCATTTTCGGTATTAAAATCTATACTTACCAAAAACTTAGCATTAGGCATCTCTAAATCAGATAATTCTTTGTTAATACTTTCACTTAAAATATTACTATATTTTTGACGTAAATTATTCATTTTAACACATATTTCATTCATTTCAATTTCTAATTCATTTAATTGTCTTTTTAACTCATTATTATGTTCTTCGCAATTTTCTATATTAAAAATTTCTTCATCTATTTTTCTTTTATACTCTAGTATTTCTTCAATACTATTACCATACTTTCTTTTTAGAGAATATATCAAATCCAGTCTTTTTTCTACTTCATTTCTCTTTTCTTCATCAAAAATCAATTCTTCATTCATATCAGATACATCTCTAGATAATTCCTGAATTTCATAATAAATATTCTTTAATTCTGTTAATTTGATTTGATATTTTTCCCCTAGATTTTCTATTTTCTCAAAACATCTAATTGAATTATTTATTGCCTCTATTGCATTACTACTAAGATTTTGTTCTATCTCTGATAAATTAGTAAATATCTTTTCGGAATTTTTCATTACATTATGAAATTCACTTAGTTCTTCCTCTTCTTCTAACTTTAAATCAGCTTCATTAATTTCGCCTAATTGGTATTTTAGTAAATCTAATTTACGCTGTTTCTCTTTTTCATCACCATAATTTTTCTTTAATTCTTTTTTTATACTATTATAACAATTAAATAACTCAAAATATTTTAATTTTAGATTAATTATTTCATCACCTATAAAATTGTCTAAATATTTTACATGCTCTTGTTTTTTCATCAATACTTGATTATCATTTTGACCATGTATATCTATAACATTACTCATAAATTCTTTTAATTCATTTACAGTAACCAACCTGCCATTTATCTTACAAGTGTTTCTACCATTATCATAGATTTCTCTTGAAACTACAATACTTCCATCTATTGATTTTTCATTATTTGGCAAGAATAAATTTAATTCTACTAAAGAATAACTTTCACCTTTTCTAATCATTTCTCTTGAAAATCTATCACCAGATATAACACCTAATGAATCTATTATCAACGTTTTTCCTGCGCCAGTTTCACCTGTTAAAACATTAAAACCATTATTAAATTCTACCGTCAAATCCTCAATAATTCCTATATTTTTAATATGCATTGTGCTTATCATATGCGAACCCCCTTTTGTCGAACTCTTGTTTTATTATAATTAATTTCAACACAATTGTCAATACTTTTTTTAAAGAATATTTCGACCTTTTTCTACAAAATACTTATGTATAAATCCAGTAAAATTACATATATCTAGTGAAATAAAATAATAATTTATTCCCTTCATCAACAAAAAAATAATAACATAAAATTTTACACACATATACGAATAAATACTACATAATTTTCAAATACTACCCACAGAAAGCGAGGTAATCTTATGTATAACTTTAGAACAGATATGGCAGATGAAAGAAAAGATATTTATAAAAAAGCAAACAAACTTGAAAATATCCCTGGAATAGAAACAACAGAAACTACAATTAGTGAAAGTATAAAAACTAATACCGTAAAAATATTAGATTCTCAAGGAGAGCAGGCAATTGGTAAACCAGTAGGCACATATGTAACAATTGACATTAAAAATTTAAAAATTGCAACAGATGAAGATATTGAAAAAGCTTCAGATGTAGTAAAAGATGAACTAAAAAAAATAATAGACCAGCACTGCGAAAATCAAGATGAAATATTAGTGGTTGGCTTAGGAAATCAATTTGTAACGCCTGATTCTTTAGGACCTAAAGTGGTTTCAGAAATAGATATAACAAAACACTTTATAAAATATACTCCACAATATGTTAAAGAAGGAACTCGTTCTGTATGTGCTATAGCACCTGGAGTTCTAGGTACTACAGGGATTGAAACTTCAGAAATAATCAAAGGAATAGTAGATAATGTAAAACCTAAAATGTTAATAGTAATAGATAGTCTTGCATCAAAAAGTATTGAAAGAATTAGTAGTACTGTACAAATTTCAGACACTGGAATAGTCCCTGGTGGTGGTGTTGGGAATGCTAGAGAAGAATTAAGCATTAATACTATAGGCATTCCAGTTATAGCAATTGGAGTACCTATGGTAGTTGAATCTGCTGTTTTAGTTAATGATTGTTTAAATTTATTTATAGGAAAATTACAAGATGAAGCTAAATCAAATGACTATTTAAATGCTTTAAAAGATCAAGACAATTATGAAGAAATAAAAGAAAGCCTGAATCCTACTGGCTATAATATGATTGTTACTCCTAAAGAAATTGACGATTTAATTGAGAATATGAAAGATGTTGTTGCTAGAGCTATTAATTTTGCTGTGTAATAAGTATTATTCAAATAACAATACCATTAAAATAGATAGTCTATTTCTATCTGTTTTAATGGCATATGCTTCTGCGTGTATAACTCAAAACAAAATGAGTTTTTAACATTCTGGTGACCCGTACGGGAATCGAACCCATGATTCGGCCTTGAGAGGGCCGCGTCTTAACCGCTTGACCAACGGGCCATATTTTTGCGCTACTTTATATTTATAACATATTTCACACAAAATAGTCAACTATTCTACACACATTTTTAAAATTTCTTTTAATCTTTCATCTTGCTTTGTTAAATATAAGAAGCCAATTAATCCCTCAAATGCAGTAGAATACATATAATCTGCTGGATCTGCATTTTTAGGCAAATGATGATTTTCTGCGTTTCTTGCTCGTCTGACTATATCTTTTTCCTGTTCTGATAAATTTTTTTCAATATTTTTTAATATATCTGCTTGAGCCTTAGCTTTAACATATTTAATTGATTCAATATGTAATTTATGTGGTTTTAATTTAGTATTATTTACTAATTTTGTTCTTATGTATAATTCATAAACCGCATCACCTATATATGCCCATGTTAAAGGAGATAGCATGTTTACATCTGTTTCATTTTTTTCTCTATCAATTAATTCCATTAATTTACTATTCCTCCTTTTCTCCTATATTTTTAATTTTTTATATCGACTCTCTCAATAGTAATTTTTCCTATTTTTCCGCTTCTAAACTCGTCTAATAAAATTCTAGAGACCTTTTCATAATCTATTCTTCCCCCAGATATAATAGCGCCTCTTTTTTTGGCTATTACATCTATTATCTGTAATATTTTTTCATTCTCTTCGTTGTCACTACCCAAAATTTCATTTATTGAAATTTCCTCCAGTTTATATCTTTCAACAACATTTTTCAAATAATTATGTAATAGAAATTTCATTAATTCAAAAGCAATTTCAGTTGTTTCTAGAATTTCATCTTTAATAGTTCCTGTAAACGCCAAATGTAATCCAACTTCTTCTGATTCAAATTTTGGCCATAAAACTCCAGGAGTATCCATTAAATCGATTCCATCACTTATTCTAATCCATTGTTTCTGTCTTGTTACACCTGGTTTATTACCTACTTGTGCTGTGTTTTTCTTAGTTATTCTATTTATAAATGATGATTTACCTACATTGGGAATACCTATAACCATTATTCTAATGGATTTGCCTATTCTTCCTTTATTTATAAATCTCTCTTTATCCTCTTTTGCTACATTTTCAACAGCTCTTATAACTTCATTTATCCCTTTTCCAGCATTTGCATCAGTTATAACAGCTGGTATTCCATTACTTTCAAAATACTTAACCCATTTCCTAGTTTCAACCTCATCAGCTAAATCCACTTTATTCAAAACAACAACTTTTTTCTTATTTTTTGTATATTCCCTAATATCTGGATTTTGGCTAGATATCGGTATTCTAGCATCTAATATTTCTACTACTACATCTATTAATTTTAAATCTTCAATTATTTGTTTTTTGGTTTTTGCCATGTGACCTGGATACCAGTTGATTGACATTTTAGAAATCACTTTTTCTTTACTATAATTTTTATTATTAGACATACTCTATTCTCACTTCCTTTCGACTATTAAATTAATTCAATACTCTACTATTTTAACACAAAAGCAAGCAATTTTCAACTAATTGCTTGCTTACATAAATATTCATCATTAATCAATTTGCAATACCATTCTCTTGCTTAATTTCACTATTTTCATCATTAAATTCAAAATATTTTTTATAAATATCTTTTGCTACTATAACTATTAATACTAAATATATAAAACTTAAATACTGTATTGGAACTGGATTTTTTCCAAATAAAAAGCCGGTGTATCCATATATAGAAATTAGTGATATTCCTATTGGTACATATATTTTATCTTTATTGTATATGAAATATAAAATACTTAATATATCTCCTGCAAATAAGTATCTATCATGCATATGTGGCAACAAAAATGTCGCAATCATTATACTTAATAAGCCAAATTCTATAATTTGCTGCTTATTAAATTTTATTTTTTTATATAAGGTTAACATTGCCATTATTACAAATACAAATAAAGTAGCCATTATACCAGTTTTAGCAATATAGTCATTGGGTGCCATTATATAATTCTCTTCAGTTGTCGGGAATAATATATTGTATATACCAGGGAAATTCATACTAAGATATGCATCATATTCTGATGCTTGACTTATATAAATATCTATGCAACCAGAAATTGGTTTTCCAAAAAAAATTGCTGGTAAACACATTATTATATTTACTATTGGTATTATCAAAAAATAATATAT
This sequence comes from uncultured Clostridia bacterium, assembly GCA_947630155.1. Lineage (GTDB taxonomy): Bacteria > Bacillota > Clostridia > TANB77 > CAG-508 > CAG-492. Next base: position 7,916 of record CANRGM010000100.1, on the reverse strand, counting down.
TGGAAATTTTTTATTTGATATATACATTAAAATTAATAAAGGTAATATAAATATGAATTGTAGTTTAAAACCAAATGATACCCCTAAATATATAAATGCTTTTAAGTATTTCTCTTCTAACAACGCAGCAACTGCCAGTAATATAAATGCCACATATATCGCATCTGCTTGTCCCCAATATGCTGAATTTAAGATTACTGTTGGTAAAAACAATGTTACACCATAGGCTATTAATGCATATAAATCCTTGTTTTTATTATTTTTATATATTATATATACAATTTTCATTACAGCTAATGCACATATATAATCACAAATTATTGATATCGTCTTTACAGATATAATAGAATCTATTGGTAGATATGTAAGTAATGCTAAAATCGTTAAATATGGCAAATTATAATTTCCTATATCTAACTTTAATGCACTTAATCCCCCATTTTCTTTCAATTCATTGAACCAAGGTTCTATACAATAGTAAAAATCTCCTGAAACATAGTCTATTAATACAATTCTTGCATAAATTGATATTATTGTTATTACAATAAAAAATAACATAAATTTATTTTTTTCTATGAATTTCCATATTTTCTCAGTCATAGTTTCTTGCTCCTTATAATAGATTTTTATCAAATTCTATCATAAGTATTTGTATAATGCAACAAATTTTTCTAACATTTAACTATGCACATTCAACAGTTCAAAGGTTTTACAAATATTGCATTCTTTGCAAATCACCAATCTCTTTCCAAAAATAAGTTTTAAAGTCTCTATAAACTCATCTTCGTCAATCAATAAATGAACAACAATCCTTTTAGGTAATAAATTAAGCAATGCATTTAAACAATAATCATTAGAAGAAAAAGAAATATCAGATAAATACTTCGGATTTTCTAATTGATTATTATAAATTAAAATATTTTGCATTTTATCTAATAAAATAGGCTCTGAATTTGAATAAATAACATGAATAATATCAGTTTTGTTTTTATGAGAATCAATATATCCTTTAAGCAATTGAATGAATTCCCTATACTCTTTGTCTATTATGAACTTATTTACTGCAACATCCACACATTCTTCAATTATAGAATGATATTCAAATAATCTAAAATTAACAAAACCATCTAATATAAAAAACTTATGATCTGATATATATTCTGTAAGGCATGAAAAAATTCTGTCTTTTCTTTCAATAAACTCGTTAGAATTTTCGTCTTTAAGTATTTCTACACAATTGTTATAAATAATACTTTTTTCATCAGAATCAAAATAAAAGAAATCACAGTTAATAATTCTTTTTACAATATTTTTTTCATAAAACTCAACAATACATTTAGTTAAAACATCAGATAATTTCAGAATAAACATTTCTTTATTTTTTCCCGTATAATGCACTATAATATTTTTATAATATTTAAAAGAATTTTTAGAAATATACATATCTTCGAGATTAATTTTTTTTAATTCTGTTAGTAGATAATCTAATATAATAATATTATTGTTTTTTATACAAAAAGATTTCATTAATAAAATTCCCCTTTCTCACGCATATGTATATTATCTACTAAAATTTGATTTGATATACATATATTATTCTGAGAAAAGGGATTTTGAAACTTGTATTGTTATTTAATTTTATAATTTATAAAATTACAAGAATAATTTATATTTGTTTAAAGATATTTTCTTATTATTTAAATAATTCAAAATATTATTTTCTCCAGTAAAATTAAACTCTAGACTGAAACTACACAATTGCTGATTTTTCACCTTAAATTGTTTATTAATACTATTAATTCCATACTTTCCATCACCTAAGATTGGGTACCCAATACTAGCCAGATGTGCCCTTATTTGATGAGTTCTTCCAGTATGTAATTCTACATCTAAAACTGCTAAATTCCTTTTATAATCTTTTTTTATAATTTTATAAGATGTAATAATTTTTCTATAACCAGTTTTAGGGACATTTGAAATATAAACCATGGATTTTTTTACATCTTTAAATAAGTATGCTTCTAGTAGTTCGGATTCTTTCTTTGGAATTCCCACAACCACACATCTATAATGCTTATTAATTTTTTGCTTTTTAAACATGTCTAATAAAATCTCTAAACTTTCTTCATTTTTAGCAAACATAACAAGTCCAGTGGTATTTCTGTCCAATCTATGGCAAGGCTTAATAAACTGATTCTTATATTTATTTTGAGCATAGCTTTCCACAGAATTTTCTCCAGTTACTTCTATATTAACAGGTTTATCAAACACTACAATATTTGAATCCTCATACACTACATTTATTTTTTCTGTTTTAAATAACATTTCATCAACTATATAAACCCTAACTTCATCTCCTTCATATATAGTTATATTTTCAGAAATTTTAATGTCATTTACTCTAATATCTTTTTTTCTTAGAGCTTTATTAAATGTATTGTTTGTTAAGCCTTCAAAATTATCAAATAGTAAATTACTTAATTTTTTTCCATCATATTTTTTTACAACTTTTAATATTCTCATGTATTTATTATATATTATTTTTTTAGAAAAGTAAAATATAATATTATTGTATACATTGCCAAAATATGCTACAATATACACATATCATAAGGAGGCGTATTCTATGAGTGAAAAAAAATTAATAACCATTTTAGTACCAGCATATAATGAACAAGATGTACTTAATATGCTATATGAAAGACTATCAAAGCTAATAAATTCAATAACAAATTATGATTTTGAAATTTTATTTATAAATGATGGAAGCAAAGATGATACCCTTAATATAATTAAAAATTTAAGAAATTTGGATAAGCGAGTATGCTATTTAAACTTATCAAGAAATTATGGAAAAGAAATTGCAATGATTGCAGGACTTGATTATTCAAAAGGAGATGCTGTTATCATCATAGATGCCGACTTACAAGATCCTCCTGAATTAATTCCAGAAATGATAAAATATTGGGAACAAGGATATGATGACATTTATGCTAAAAGAAAATCCAGAAAAGGTGAAACATGGCTAAAAAAATTTACTTCAAAAATGTTTTATAAAACATTACAAAGCGTAACAAAAATAGAAATTCAAAAAGATACTGGAGATTTTAGATTATTGGATAGGCGCTGTGTTGAAGCTTTAAAACAACTTAGAGAATCTCAACGATATACAAAAGGTTTGTTTAGTTGGATTGGATATAATAAAAAGGAAATACTTTTTGAAAGAGATAAAAGGGCTGCTGGTAAAACAAAATGGAATTATAAAAAGCTAATTGATTTATCAATAGATGGATTGACATCTTTTACTACAGCACCTCTTAGATGGTCAGCGATAATTGGCTTACTTGTTTCTTTGGCTGGATTTATTTATATGTTAGTTATTATTATGAAAACGATTATTTATGGAGTAGATGTTCCTGGTTATGCTTCAACAATGGTAGTTACATTATTTTTAGGTGGAATTCAACTTATTTTCCTTGGAATCATAGGCGAATATTTGGGTAGAGCATTTTATGAAACAAAAAATAGGCCTATTTACTTTGTAGATACCTATAATGAAGAAAAAGAAACTAATATAAAATAATAAAAATTATTTTTGCTATATTTTTAGAAGTTCCATATACTATTTTGAGAATTTCTATTGCTCTTGAAAAATCAGTATTATTCTTAAAATTTTTAAGAGCAATGAAAATTTTCAAAATAGTATATTAAAATTTGCTGTTTTCTTTTATATTGCTTCAATACCTCCATCTAAATCATACACATTTTCATAACCCATTTTCTGTAATTTGTTTTTTACTTTTCTGCTTCTTCCGCCATATTCACAATACAAAATAATCACATCCTTTTTATTCTTTATAAATTTATTTATACGTGTATCTATATCTTGCATTGGTATATTTATTGCACCATCTAAATGATTATTCATATACTCGTCCTCTGTTCTAACATCTACCACAATAATATTAGGGTTTTCTTTTAACATTTTTTTCATTGTTGAATAATTTATACTATTACCACATGTACGCATAAATTTTCTTTTCAACTTATATATTAATCTACTCAATGAAATTCCTCCTTTTCACTTATATCTATAGATTTACTATATATTTTTACTTCTAATAATTTCTTAGCAACAAAAAAAGACATTATAATATATAATATTCATAATGTCTCTTTTTTGCTTATTAGATATTTTTAATTATTCTTTTTCTTCACTAATTTGTTTTTCAAAATTTCTTGTCAATACAGTAATTACACTAATATAAATAATAACTGCAGCAGGCATTACCAACCTATTTATTGGATATCTTGTTATTGCTATTATTGAACCATACAATAATTCGGCCATAATAACTAAACTTACTAACTGATAAATAATTTTTGATACTCCTAATTTTCTAAATCTTATACACATATATATTAATATTAAAATTGTTGCTGTAGCTAATGGAATAGCATATGGTTTTATAATATCTCTCAATCTGTTTCTTGGTATATAATTTACTTCTATGTCATCAATAGTATTTTCAATACCAAACTTTTCATTAATTTTTGTGTTCAATAAATTTACTTGCTCATCATTAATCTCATAAGCTTTAATAGCAACACCATCACTATATGCACCTGTTTTTTGTATCTCTACATATTCTTTATTAAAAACTTCATCTGTTATAGATTTTATATCACTAATGTTAAAATCTTTTCCTATATTAATATCTACTAAATTATATCCTTTATAAGCAATATTCACATTAAATCCTAATGTAGCTACTAGTATTATTCCTATAAGTATTATAATTGCTAAAACTGCGAAAATTTTATTTTTCATATTTCAATCCCTCTTTCAATTTATTTATTTTTGACATTTGTTAAAATGGCTTTAGTTATAATATTGTTAAATATTTCAAATAAAATTATTCCCCAGAATATTACCATTCCAAAACCACTAATCTCTATTATATTTGCAAAAGCTATTACAACAGACATAATAAATGCTGGAATTAAAATTTTTGTATATTCTATAGTTGTTGTTGTAAATGATTTAGGTGTAATTTTATTATTTAACAACTTTATTAAATAAATAAATTGTAATATTAATATACTTGCTATTGATACTAATGTAGCAATTGATATTTGTACTTTTGTATACCTTAATACAAGTAACAATAATGCTCCAAATCCTAATATACTAAGTTCAGCTAGTATTCCTTTTAACTTATATTTAAATACAAGGTAAATAAACATAACAACTAATATCACACCAAATACACTTATAATACCCACTTTATTTATATCTGAATGTATTTCGTTACCATATTCAGCAGTGTAATCTATAGGCAAATTTTCTGTTTCCATTATTGCTTTTCTAAGGTTTGCTACTTCTAATGCTTCATTAAGTTCTTTTTCATCAGTTGTGTAAGATCCTATGCTTAGAGGTAACGCACCATTTATTGCTGAGTCTAAAAATTCTGTCTCTTCCATGCCATCTGAACCTAACATACTACTTCCATCTATATATATTTGAATAGTATTTTCAGTTTGTTTTCCTTCTTCATCTGTTGGTATTACATAGTTTTTCTTTAATTCTTTGAATTTCTTTACAGCATCACTAGAAAACTCAATATTAATTGTAGCAACTGAACCAAAATAACTTGCATATGTGTCATCAATACCAGTTTCTACTTTTTTTATACTGTTATTATCCCCAATTAATTCATCAGTTTCATTTATTTTTATTTCAATTTTACCAGTTGCAAAGATATTTCGTACTACCGCAGTATCCAAATCCCCAGGTACTTCTATAAAAATACTTCCTGTTTGCTCATTTAATCTTACTGTATATTGTTGTACATTAGATAAATTTAGTCTTTTTTCAATTGTCTCTTTAGCTTTTTTGTAATTTTCTAAAGTATATTTATTTTCAGCTTGTCCATTTTCAGATGTATCTTGTTGTGGTTCATTCTCTTCTTCACTTGAATTCTCGTCTGATTCTGTTTCATTCTGCTCTGTATTAGCATCTTCATCTGACTCTGTTTCGTTTTGCTCTGTATTAGCATCTTCATCTGACTCTGTTTCATTTTCCTCTGTATTAGTTTCTTCATCTGATGATACCTCATCCTGTTGTTCACTTGTATTTTCTTCATCTTTTACTACTTCTAACTTAAAAATAGTATTTGTATCTAAATCCATTCCAAGATTATAATCTGGTAATATATTTTTCATTACATTTTTGTTTTTTACATATATTCCTCCAAATGATATTAAACATAATAATATTATTACTAATATTGCTAAAATTGATTTTAAAGATCCTTCTTTTTTCACTTTTATTCCTCCTATTTTAAAGTAATTTTGTATCATTAATAATTAATTCAAACCAGATATTTAAAAATTTTGCTGCATGTTTACTCATCATAGTTCTATCCATAAAAATTTCGAAGTAATTTAATACTGGTGAAATATCTGTGTCTATTATTAAATCTAAAATTACCTTTCTATTTTCTTTTGAAATTATAAAATTAGAGTTTGTAACAGCATAATTAACTTTATCATGCTTATCAAATGTTGCCAAGTTTGTGTTAATAACTCTATCTCTATGAACATCAGATTTATCAGCTAAAATTAAGGCAGCCGAAATATCACTTACTGCAGTGCCAGTTTTCTCATCATGATTACCAATAGCCATCATTATTTCTGTTCTTTCTTTAACATCCATTCCCATATCTTTTAAAATTTGATACGCAAGAATTGCTCCTGAATGAGCATGATCAGTTCTATTTACACAATTTCCTATGTCATGTAAATAACCTGCTATTCTAGCAAGTTCTACTCTTCTTGAATCATACCCTAATACTTCTAAAACATCTCCTGCTCTTTTTGAAACTATACCTATATGTCTAAAAGAATGTTCTGTATATCCTAAAGCATTTAATTCATCTTGAGAACTGTATATCAACTGTTGTACTTCTGGGTTTACCTTTATGTCTTGCAAAGTTACCATATCATTCCTCCAATTACTTTTTAAATTTTATATTAAAATTATAAAAATATCAACTGTTTTTATAAATTTATTAATTTTTTTTTATACCCAAAATCATTTTCTAATATTAACTCCAATTATTCCTCCAATTGCTCCTAAAACAATACCTACTATAATAACAATAATAGAATTTATATTAAAACCAAAACCACAAAAAGCAATACTAGATAATATGTATAAACTTAATATATATAATGCACCTACGCAAATTCCATTTAATATGCCGTTTTTTTTAATTTGTAGACAACTTATAGAACTACCTATTAATATACTTATTCCTGTTATTGTAATAATTACAGGTTTTATAGTGTTTTCTTGTACAGAAGTATTTACTAATACACAAGCAAATATATAAATACTCACAACACTTATAATTAATGCAATAATAAATCCCTTTATAATTAAGTATACATTACTATTTTTATCTGTTTTTTTAACATTATTCATAAAATCATAACCTTTCTTTGTTATATTTATATTGTAATATTATTGGTTATTATTAATTTTTAGAACAAAAAAAGAGTATTAATAAAGTCTTTTATAGTATTCATGTGGTTGTTATTTGTTTTTTATACTTTATTTTACTCTTTCTATTTACTTCTCTTAATTACTAGTAGTTGTATTATTTTTATTTGTATTATTATTTTTTTGATCATTTGCAGTATTAGTTGAATTTTTTCCTGTATCTTTATTTTGATTTTGTTCTAGTGAGTTGATATAATCTATAAGATTTTGTTTCTTATTATCTTTTATAACACTATATTCTTCTTCACCATCAACTTCTTCTTTAAATACTTTTGAAAAAATATTTTTTGCCAATACTAAATTCTTCTTTGTTATCAAACCATATTTATTATCTTTCTTTACAACTATA
>CANRGM010000099.1 GCA_947630155.1 uncultured Clostridia bacterium | reverse complement strand
AATCCAATATTAAATAATGAATTAAAAAAAATAAATGGTTTAACAGTTGTAAATAATGACATACAGTATCAAGAAGGAATTTTTGAAACACTAGAAATAAATGATGAAATAGATTTTATATTAATGAGTCAGATAATTCCAGGAGATTTAGAGTTAGAAGATGTTGTAGAAAAAATAGAAAAAATTAATTCAAATATAAAAATTATTTTAATATTAGAAAATTATGATGAAAATTTAGAAAAAATTCTTGAAAAAAAGGGAGTATACAGAATTTTTTATGATAATAAAGTGGAAATAAAAGATATTATTAAAATTATAAACGAAGATTGCAAAATGGAAAAGTATAATGAAGAAATAAAAAGAGAAATAGATGAATTAAAAGAATATATAAAAATGAATAATAATTTGTATGAAAATAAATTAGAAAATAATAAAAAACAGAAAAAAAATAAAATAAATAATAAAAAAGAAAATGAAATAAATAATGAAATAAATAAAAAAATAAATAAAAAAATAAATAAAAAAATAAAAAATAAAATAAAAAATATTAATAAAAAAATAAAAGAAAAAATAATTAAAAATAAATTATTAAATTTAATTTTCTACAAAAATAATAAAAGAAAACAAATATTAGAAAAAATAATAAACAATGAAAATAAAGTTATTTCTATATTAGGCAATAGTGGTTCTGGGAAAAGTATATTTTCTGTTATGTTGGCAAAATCAATAAAAAAACAATTTAAAAAAATATTAATTATAGATTTTGATATTTTAAATAATAGTTTACATACAATATTGGGAGTAAAAAAATATTCCGAAGAAATTAAAAAAATAATTGAAAAAAATAACTATAAAAATAATGAAATAAATATAGAAAATTTAATAATTAAAATAAATAATAAAGTAGATTTAATTTCAGGAATTAATTTAATATTTGATGCAAACAATAAAATCAGCAATGAAAAAATAAAAGAAATAATAGAAAAATTAAAAATTTATTATGATGTAATAATTATAGACACAACATCAGAATGTTTCTTTGATTATACTAAAGAAATAATAAAAATTAGCAATAAAAGCATATATTTAACAGAAGCAAATTTAATTGAAATAAGTAAAAGTAAACGAATACTTGAAATGTACTATACAAATTGGAACATAGAAAAAAATAAAATTAATATTATTTTTAATAAATTTAATAAGAAGTGCATTGATATAAGTTTACTTAAAAATTTATATTCAGACTATAATATTTTAGGATTTTTAAAATTAAAAAATAATTATAGTGAGTTAATAAATAATAATTTTAAAAATATAAGTATAAAAAATAATATTATAAAAAAATATAATTTTATTTGGAAAAAAATTTAATAAAAAAGGAGAAAATATGGATATATTAGAAAACATAAATGAATTAGGTAATAAATTAATAAATAATCTTAATTTAGAAAATTTACAAGAAAAATTTTTAAATTCTAGTTTAGGACAAAGTGTTAATGTAGCAATTGATGCTGGATTAAGGTGTATTTTACCAGATTTTGTTGAAGAAGAGGTTATTGAGGTAAAAGATGCACTGATAACAGGAGGCCTTAAAGAAGCATTACATACAGCAGGAGAGAATGCAATACAATTAGGTAAAAAAATATTAGGAATAGAAAATGAAGAATTTACAAGTATAGAACAGGCGGAAAATGCTGTAGAAAAGGGAGAATTTATTAGTAAAATATCTGAAGGAATTGATAACGTATTAAATTTTTTAGATAATAAAAATATAATTTCTGAAAAAATTACAAGTGATATAAAAAATGGTAAAGATCTTATATTAGATAATATTAATAATAATGTAAATAATGAATTTTCAGATGAAAAAAAGGCTTTAGAAAAAATAGAAAAATACATAGGAAATTGGGAGAAATATTATTCTAAAAAAGATATTGAAGGTTTAACAAAAGAGTACAATAAAATTGAAAAACAAATGAAGAAAATATTACCATTAGAAGATATTATAAAAAATGTAAATAAAATAAGGAACATAAATGAATTAATTAAAAATTCTGAAGATTTTGATTTTAGTAATGTATATTTAGATTTAGCTGAAAATTTATAAAAAAATAATATACTACATCTTAAAGTTACTCTATAAAAAAAAGATTTTATTTCAAGTTTATTAAATTGTTTCTATACAGTATAATAAGATATTTTAAAAAAATCCTACCATCCATTAACCACTTTTTTCATAAAAATTTTAATTTCTTTTATAGAGTGACTTTAAGATGTAGTATATTAATTGGCTAAAAAGTTACGGAAATTTGGATTTTATTATTGCATAATTTTTTTTGATTTAGTATAATACAAGAAGTGATATACACTAGAAAAGAGGTAGAAAATATGGATTCAAATGACGGAAAAATTATACAAAGGGACATTGAGACAGAGATGAAAACATCATACATTGATTATGCAATGAGTGTTATAGTATCTCGTGCATTACCAGATGTTAGAGATGGATTAAAGCCTGTTCACAGAAGAATTTTGTATGCAATGTATGAAGATGGTATAACATTAGACAAGCCTTATAGAAAGTGTGCAAATACTGTAGGTTCAGTTTTAGGAAGATACCATCCACATGGTGATTCATCTGTTTATGATGCAATGGTCAGAATGGCGCAAGATTTTTCTTTAAGATATCCTCTAATAGATGGTCATGGTAATTTTGGCTCTATTGATGGTGATGGTGCTGCTGCAATGAGGTATACAGAAGCTAGAATGGCTAAAATTGCTGAATTAATGCTAACAGATATTGAAAAAAATACAGTTGATTTTATGCCAAACTATGATGAAAGATTACAAGAACCAAAAGTTTTACCATCAAAGATTCCAACATTATTAATAAATGGTTCATCAGGAATTGCTGTTGGTATGGCAACTAACATACCACCACATAATATTACAGAAGTAATAAATGGTATAATAAAAATAATTGATGAAGATGATGTTTCAGATGAAGATTTAATGAAAATAATTAAAGGACCAGATTTTCCAACAGAAGGTGTTATATTGGGAATGGAAGGTATAAAACAAGCTTATACAACAGGTAGAGGAAAAATAACAGTTAGAGCAGAAGCAGAAATAGAAGAAATGAATGGAAATAAACAAAGAATTATTGTAAATTCATTACCATATCAGGTAAATAAAGCAAAATTAGTTGAAAATATAGCTGCATTAGTTAGGGAAAAAAGGATTGAAGGCATTTCTGATTTAAGGGATGAATCTGACAGAATAGATAAGGTTAGAATTGTAATTGAACTAAAAAGAGATGCAAATGCTCAAGTTGTTTTAAATCAGTTATATAAATTCACACAAATGCAAGATACTTTTGGAATTATAATGCTAGCATTAGTTGATGGGGAACCAAAAATATTAACATTAAGACAATGTTTAAATCATTATATTGATCATAGAAAAGATGTAATATTACGTAGAACACAATTTGAACTTGATAAAGCATTAGCAAGAGCACATATATTAGAAGGATTAAAAATAGCATTGGATAATATTGATGAAGTAATAAATATTATACGTTCATCATATGATGATCCAAAAGAAAGATTAATGGAAAGATTTGGTCTTTCAGATATACAAGCTCAAGCAATATTAGATATGAGATTAAAAACATTATCAGGATTACAACGTGAAAAAATTGAAGAAGAATATAATGAACTTATGAAATTAATTGCACACTTAAGAGAAATTTTGAATAGTGAGAGATTAGTTTTTGACATTATTAAAGAAGAATTGTTAGAAATAAAACAAAAATACGGAGATGAAAGAAAAACTAAAATTGTTGCTGCAGAAGGCGAATTTAATGTAGAGGATTTAATAAAAGAAGAACAAACTGTTGTAGCATTGACACATTTTGGTTATATAAAAAGGATGCCAATTGACACTTATAAAAGCCAAAGAAGAGGTGGAAAGGGAATTACAGGAATTGCTACAAGAGAAGAAGATTTTGTTAAACAAATATTTACAGCATCTACTCATGATACAATTTTATTCTTTAGTAATAAAGGAAAATTGTACAAATTAAGAGGATATGAAATTCCAGAGGCTGGAAGAACTGCTAAAGGAACAGCTATTGTTAATTTATTAAGTCTTGACAATGGTGAAAAAATATCTGCAGTAATACCATTACAAAATTTTGCAGAAGGAAAATACTTGTTAATGGCTACACGTAATGGATTAATCAAGAAAACATCATTAAATGAATATAGCTCTAATAAAAAAACAGGATTGTTAGCGATAACATTAAAAGAAGATGATGAGCTAATAGATGTTAGATTAACTGATGGTGAAGATAATGTAGTATTAGTTACTAGCAAAGGTATGTGCATAACATTTGATGAAAAAGATGTACGTCCTGTTGGAAGAACTGCGCAAGGTGTATTAGGTATAAGATTAGACAAAGATGATTTTGTAATAGGTATGGAATCAATTATTGGTAGCAATAATGCTACGTTACTTGCAATTACTGAAAATGGTTTTGGAAAAAGAACTGAACTTGAAGAATATAGGGTACAAAATAGAGGAGGAAAAGGAGTAATTACTTATAAAATAACTCCTAAAACAGGAAATATAGTTGGAATAAGAATTGCTAACGGAAATGAAGATGTAATGATGATTACAGATAAAGGTACTATTATAAGATTAAAAGTTTCAGAAATAAGTGTATTAGGAAGATCAACACA
>CANRGM010000098.1 GCA_947630155.1 uncultured Clostridia bacterium | reverse complement strand
CTGAAGATTAATATTAGCTTTATCGATAATTCAATGAATAATATAAATTATTATTCATTGAATTAATTTTTATTTATAAAAAAAATAATTATATATGTTAAATAATTAAAATAAATAATAATAAAAATAACAATAAAAAATAACAATAAAAAATTATAAAAAATAATAATAAAAAAATTAATAAATAATAAAAAAATAATTATTTATATAATTATTTAATAAAAAAAATAAATAATTAATTACTTAATTATTTATTTTTTTTATTATTTTTTTATTAAATATCCAAATTTTTAACATACTTAGCATTAGCTTCAATAAATTCCCTTCTAGGACCTATTTCATCACCCATTAAAATTGTAAAAATTTCATCAGCTTTCATAGCATCCTCTAATTTAACTTGAATTAATATTCTAGTCTCAGGATTCATTGTTGTATCCCATAATTGTTCTGGATTCATTTCACCTAAACCTTTATATCTTTGAATATTTACTCCATCTTTCCCCATTGCATTTAAATTTTCTGTCAATTCCTCATCAGTATAACAATAAACATCTTTCATTCCTCTTTTTGATAATTTATAAAGAGGTGGTTGTGCTAAAAATACATTACCATTTTCAATTAGAGGTCTCATATATCTAAAGAAAAATGTAAGTAATAAAGTTCTAATATGAGCACCATCAACATCCGCATCAGCCATTATAATTACTTTTCCATAACGAATTTTAGTAATATCAAAATCGTTACCAATTCCTGCACCAACAGCTAAAATAACCGGTTGTAATTTATCATTATTATATATTTTATCTGCTCTTGATTTTTCAACATTTAACATTTTACCCCAAAGTGGTAAAATTGCTTGGAATTTTCTATCTCTTCCTTGCTTAGCACTTCCTCCAGCTGAATCTCCCTCAACTATATAAACTTCACATTCCTCTGGAACTTTACTACTACAATCAGCCAATTTACCTGGTAAAGTAGTAGACTCTAAAGCATTTTTTCTTCTAACTAACTCTCTTGCTTTTCTTGCAGCTTCTCTAGCCCTTGAAGCACTTACACATTTTTCTAATATAGCTTTTGCAATATTAGGATTTTCCTCTAGAAAATTAGATAATGCTTCATTAACTAAGCTTTGTACAATACCTGCAACATTACTATTTCCCAATTTTGTTTTAGTTTGTCCTTCAAATTGTGGTTCTCTTACTTTTACAGAAATAACAGCTGTAATTCCCTCTCTTATATCTTCACCTTGAAGATTTCCATCTTTTTCTTTTAAAATATTATGTGCTTTTGCATAATCATTAAATGTTTTTGTTAAAGCTCTTTTAAATCCTTCTAGATGTGTTCCACCTTCAATAGTATTAATATTATTTACAAAAGAATATATATTTTCTGAATATGCAGTTGTATATTGAAAAGCTATTTCAACAGGAACATCTCCATCTTCTTTTTCAATATATATAGGTTGTTGATTTATTTTTTCTTTATTTTTATTTAAAAATTCAACAAAAGAATTTAATCCACCTTCAAAGCAAAAATCAGCTTTTTTTACTTCTTCTCCTCTTTTATCTTCTACACTTATTGACAATCCTTTTGTTAAAAATGCCATTTCTCTAAATCTGCTTTCCAAAGTTTCATAATCATATTCTAAAGTTTCAAAAATAGTATCATCTGCTAAAAATCTAACTTTTGTACCTGTTTTGTCTGAATCTCCTATTCTTGTTAATGGTTGTACTGTTTTTCCTCTTTCAAATTTCATTTGAAAAATTCCACCATCTCTTTGAATAGTAACTTCTGCCCAAGTAGATAAAGCATTAACAACAGATGCACCAACACCGTGAAGTCCACCAGAAACTTTGTAACCACTATCTCCACCAAACTTTCCACCTGCATTTAATTGAGTATAAACTGTTTCTGCTGCAGAAATTTTTGTTTTAGCATGTATATCTACAGGAATACCTCTACCATCATCCTCTACACAAATAATATTTCCTGGTTCAATTTCAATTTTAATGTGTGTACAATAACCTGCTAAAGCCTCATCAACACAGTTATCAACTATTTCATATACCAAATGATGAAGACCTCTTATAGAAACACTTCCTATATACATTCCAGGTCTTTTTCTTACATGCTCTAATCCATCTAAAACCTGTATTTGCTCAGCATTATACTCATGTTCAAACTTTTCCATTTTACATCTTTTCCTTTCTTTTGCAATTTTGCTATTCCTAATTTTTTTACATCATCACATTTCCCACATAGTTGTCCAAAATAATATCATATTAAATTAATATTCTTTAAAATGTGCATCTGAAAAAAATTTAAAAAATCATTCCACTTTTTACATTATATAAGTTAAATTTATTTTTTTCAAGTATAAATTTATCAGTACAAGTAACTAGAATTTGTGTATCCCTAATATTATTAAGAAAATTAGTTCTTCTTTTTTCATCCAATTCTGACATAAAATCATCTAGTAATAAAATTGGATTTTCTCCTATCTCATCATAAATAACATTTAATTCTGACATTTTTAATGATAAAACTGCTGTCCTACGCTGACCTTGAGATCCAAAAACATTTACTAAATTATCATTAATATAAACATTAAAATCATCCCTATGAATTCCTTTAGTTGTATATCCTTTCATAATATCTATTTTTTTAGTAGCTTTTAATTTTTTTAAAAATTCTTCTTTATTAAAAAAATCACTAACATACTCAATATCAATATTCTCATTATTTTCAGTAATAATACTATGAACTGTTTTTATTTTTTCTTTCAATTTATTAATAAATTCAAATCTATATTTAAAAACTTTTTCAGCATATTCAGTAATTTTCTCGTCCCAAATATCTAAAAATTCTTCTGATTTATTTTCGAATTTAATTTGTTTTAAATAATTATTTCTTTGTTCCAGTGCTTTTAAATACATATTTAAATTATAAATATAATTAGGTCTCAATTGACTAATAAAAATATCTAAAAACCTTCTTCTTTTATCAGGTCCATTTTTAAAAATATTAATATCATCAGGAGTAAAAATAACAATATTCATATTTCCTAATAACTCACTCAATTTTTTTATTTTAACTCCATTAACAAAAATATTTTTTTTATCTGCAATTTCAACCTTTATAGTACCATTTCTATCTGACTTAGAAAATTCTACTTCTATTCTAGAAAAATCTTCTCCAATTTTAATAAGTTCTTTATCTTTACTTGTTCTAAAAGATTTTCCAATTGAAGTTACAAAAACTGCTTCTAATATATTAGTCTTTCCTTGAGCATTATCACCATAAATTATATTAATATCATTATTAAAATTAATTTTTTCTTCTTTATAATTCCTAAAATTTTGTAATTTCAAACTAGTTATCAACATATTGTTCCTTATCTGTGGATAACTTATCCACTATTCTTTCATTCTTATTGGTAAAATCATATAAATATAATCTCCATTATCTACTGATCTTATTATACAAGGAGAAATACTTGTACCAAAATCAATAAATACTTCTTCGTCATCAATAGCTCTAAATGCATCTAAGAAATATTTTGGATTAAACCCTGCTTCTAAATTTTTTCCTTCTGTAGAAACATACATTTCTTCTTTAGCATCACCAGTTTGGTTTGTACATGAAATAATAACCTTTCCTATATCAATAGAAACTTTTACTGGATATTTTTTTTCTTTTTCTATACTAGAAGAAGAAATTAAACTAACTCTTTCAAAACAATTTTGCATATTATTTTTATTAACTCTTATTCTAGTTTCCCACATACTTGGAATAACATTTGAATAATTTAAAAATTCACCATCTAATAATCTAGTTACAATTTTGCAATTTTCCATTTCAAATAAAGCTTGATTTTTTGATATACCTATTTGTATAGTATCAAATGAATCTAAAATTATTTTATTAATTTCATTTAAAGTTCTACCAGGAATAACTGCTGAAAAATTATTAACTTTAGTTTGTAAATATTTACTTTTCCATGCTAATCTAAATCCATCAACAGCAACCAAATTTAATTTATTATCTACTACTTCAAATAAACAACCTGTAAATATAGGTCTATTTTCTTCAGTGCTAACAGCAAAAATTGTTTTTCTAATCATTTCCTTTAATGCATTTTGTTCTAATTCAATAGAATTCTCTATATTAATTTGTGGTAATTCAGGAAATTCATTTGGATTCATTGTTGCTAATTTATATAAAGAACCTTCACATTCTATTACTAATAAATTGTTTTCATTAATATATATTTTAATTTCTGTATCTGGAAGCTTTCTTATTATTTCACTAAACATAATAGCATTAACAACTGTTGCTCCTTGTTCATCAACTTGTGCTTCTATAATATATTCTATTCCTATTTCTAAATCATATGTTGTTAATTTTACTTCATTATCATTAGTTTGAATTAATATACCTTCTAATATAGGCATAGTAGTCTTAGAAGCTACCGCTTTAGTTACGGAATTAATAGCTTTAAGGATTTTTTCTTTATCACAAATTATTTTCATTTTTCTCGTCTCCTTTATATTATTATATAATATATAAATATATATTAGTAGTAGTAGTAGTAGGTGCTGTGGATTATGTGGATAACTATGTCAAACCTTTATGGCCGTAGCGTTTCAGCTGTGGATAATTTTGTGGATAACTTTCAGAGTTATCCACATTTAAAAATGTAAACCTGTGGATAACTCACTTATCCACATTTTATCCACAGGTTATCCACACCCCTATGTGGATAACTCATACAAGCCCTGTAATAACTGAGATACACATATTTTGTTCGAACGAAATATCGCCAAACATTTTTTGTCGAAATTTGTAGTTTTAGTTGATATATATATAATTTGACTGTTCGACCCGAGTTATCCACAGGTTTACAGAAAAATGTGGATAACTCTGTGGATTTCTTTTTAAACATTGCACAAAATATTATCAACTAAAAATTTAATTTTCAATGTAAGGTTTTAATAAAATTTAATCTTTTTTGTTATCAGCAAGTAATAAACTTTCAACACTTTCTACTATTAATTTAGTATTAACATTTTCCTTAATTTCTTGTTCTATTTTGGTACAAGCATGCATTACTGTAGTATGATCTCTTTTACCAAAATCTTTTCCAATTTGAGGTAAAGACATTTGAGCAACTTTTCTACATAAATACATTGCAATTTGTCTTGGAAAAGCAACTTCATTATTTCTTTTAGAACCTCTTAAATCTTTTGCATCAATATTAAAATATTTAGCAACTGTTTCTTGAACAAATTCTGCGGAAAATACTTTTTCTTGTTGTGCAATAATATCATTAATAGCTCTTTCTGCCATTTCAGGAGTTATAGGACTATTTGTTAAAGAAGCTTTAGCGATAAGTTTATTTAAAGTTCCTTCTAATTCTCTAATATTTGTATCAATTTTTGTTGCAATATTTGATAATATATCATCATTAATATTAATATTATCTAATTGTGCTTTCTTTCTTAATATAGCTAAACGTGTTTCATAATCTGGACTCTGAATATCAGCGATTAACCCCCATTCAAATCTAGATTTAAGCCTGTCCTCAAGTAATTGAATATCTTTTGGTGGCCTATCACTTGAAAGAATTATTTGTTTTCCACTTTCATGTAAAGCATTAAAAGTATGAAAAAACTCTTCCTGAACACGTTCTTTTCCTGCAATAAATTGAATATCATCTATTAAAAGAACGTCAATATTTCTATGTTTATTTCTAAATTGTTCATTACTATTATCCTTAATTGAATTAATTAATTGATTAGTAAATTTTTCAGAAGTAACATATAAAATATTATAATTTTTATTTTTTCTTAAAATAGAATTACCTATTGCATGCATTAAATGAGTTTTTCCAAGACCAACTCCACCATATAGAAATAATGGGTTATATGATGTAGCAGGCGCTTCAGCAACTGCTAATGCAGCGGCATGTGCAAATCTATTATTATTACCAACAACAAAAGTATCAAAAGTATATTTAGGATTTAGAGTAGGATTAGAATTTCCTAAGTTTGAATTAAAATCAGATTGAATAGAATCATCTGATTCAAGTTCATCTTTAGAAACTATAGAAACATTGCAGTCTTTATTGGTAATAAAGTTAAAAGTATTTGTTAACAAATCGTGATAACGCGAATAAATTGCTTCTTTCTGAAAACTAGAAGAAGCAACTAAAACAATATTACCATTTTCTGCATTTTGGATTTCAAGATTTTTTATCCATGTTTCATATGATATTTTTGTTGTTTCATCTTTTAATAATTCTTTAGCTTTAGTTAAAAGTTCATTTGCTTCGTTTTGCATCTTTTTTGTCCTCCAAAACACTTGAAATAACTGGGTTGTATGAGTTATCCACAAAGTTATCCACATATGTTGATAAATGTCCACAACCTGTGGATAACTTTAAAAAAATCTCGAAAAATTTGAGTATATAAATAGCTAAAAACCATACCTCCCTATTATTTGTATATAATATCAAAAACTATCTATAATAGTCAATAAAAATGCAAAATTATTTTTAATTAATTTATGTATTGACATAAGAGCCTTATTTGTTGTATAATTGTAATGTTAATGAAAAATTTTTGAAATATTCCGTTTACGGTTATTTATATAATGCTATAGGAGGTGCAAAAAGATATGAAAAGAACATTCCAACCAAAAAATAGACAAAGAATGAAAGAACATGGTTTCTTAAAAAGAATGAGCACAAAAGCAGGAAGAAATGTGCTTAAAGCTAGACGTGCTAAAGGAAGGAAAAAAATATGTGCTTAAAAAAGCCACTAAAAAAATATGTGGCTTTTTTTAACTAAAAACATGGAAATTAACTTAGGGCGGAATAAAATCCGCCTATTATAAAATAATTTTGTAAAAGAGTGAAATATGAAGAAATTAAATACTTTAAAAAAAAATTATGAATTTAGATATGTTTTGTCAAAAGGAAATTATTATCATGGGAAATACTTAACAATTTATATTAAAAAAAATAATTTAAATAAAAATATTATAGGAATAGCTATTAATAATAAACTAGGCAAAGCTGTAAAAAGAAATAAAGCAAAAAGAATAATCAGAGAAAATTATAGATTACTAAAAAATCAACTTATATTAGGTAATAGTATAGTATTTTTATGGAATAAAAATATAAAATTAGAAGATGTAGATTTTTTATCTATAAAAAATGAAATGATTAATATTTTTCAAAAGGCAGGACTATTTATAAATAGGTAATATATATGAAGAAATTAATAATTTTTTTGTTAAAAATATATAAAAAAACAATATCTCCAATAATATCAAAATGTGGTATACATTGTAAATTTTATCCAACATGTTCGGAATATATGATACAAGCTATTCAAAAATATGGAGTTATAAAAGGAATTTTGTTGGGGATTAAAAGAATATTAAAGTGTAATCCATTTTCTAAAGGTGGATATGATCCTTTAAAATAATTAAGGAGGAAATTAAATGTTTGCATTTATATCAAATATTTTTGGTTATTTACTTAATTTATTATATGAATTATTAAATAACAATTTCGGATTTGCAATAATTATATTTTCAATAGTGCTTAGATTGATTTTATTACCAATAACTATAAAGCAACAAAAATCAATTAAGAAAACAAACAAAATACAAGGAGAACTCAAAAATTTACAAATAAAATATAAAAATAATCCTGAAATGCTAAATAGGGAAACTATGGAATTATATAAAAGAGAAAATATATCTCCTTTTAGTGGTTGCTTAAGTGCAATAGTTCAAATATTAATAATATTATCGGTATTTTACTTAGTTAGTCAACCTCTTACATATATGAAAAAAGCTAATGATAATAACCCAGAATTAAAATCTGTAGTAGAAGAATATAAAAAAGAAATTTCTGAAAGTGATAATAACAGAACAAGATATATTGAAATAGCAACTATAGCTCGTATAAGAAATGATTATAATAAAATAAATGAACAATTAAATGAAATGGAAACAAATACGCAGGACAACAATATAAATAATCCAATAGATGAAGATGGACAAAATAATGCTGAAAATGTAAATAATGAAAGTGATGAAAATGTTGAGAATGTTGAAAATGTTGATAATTCAGAAGATAATCAGATAATAGAAAATGAGGAAGAAAATAATAATATAGAAAATACCACTCAAATACAAGAATTACAACAAAGAAAAGATATTCTAGAAAAATTAAATGTAAATATGGAATTTTTAGGACTAGAT
>CANRGM010000097.1 GCA_947630155.1 uncultured Clostridia bacterium | reverse complement strand
TTTGTGTGGAGAACGTAAAATTGTTATAATCTCCTTTTCTGTTGGTAGTGGAATAGGACCTGAAACTTTTGCTCCTGTTTTTTTAGCAGTATCTACTATTTTCTCAGCAGACTGTTCTAATACTACATGATCATAAGCTTTTAATCTTATTCTAATTTTTTCGCTTGCTACCGCATTTCCTGTTACTGTTGCCATGTAAATTTCCCTCCTTAAAAATATTTTAATTTTGGTCGGAAGTTATAAACGCACCCTGGTGTTTTGTTAAACTCTAATATTTAAACCCAAGTTTTGCATGATGTATCTTGGGATAAGTGCATGACATTCTGACAATAAAAAACATGCTTTTATATTTTGCATTATAATTTATTAATTACTTTGCTTAATATATTTTAAAGCATTTTTTATCTTTCGAAAGTCTAAATATTTTTAATAACTTACCGCCTGGTCTAAGCCACGACATACTCCATAAGAGTTCCCTCCAACCTTACTGTTTCAAAGGCTGTAGCCACATCTTACTTCATCGCAAATCTTACATGCCCCACTATTATATAATGATTAGATTAGAAAGTCAACACTTTTAGAAATATTTTTAAGAAATTTTTGGAATATTTTGAGACCTTTCTTAAAATTCATTTTGAAAACAATATAAAAAAATTTATGGCAGTTTCTTAAATTTCATTTTCAAAATCCATTCTAAAAAATTTGCAGTTTTAGCCATATTATGCTATAATAAAGCCATTATTTATAAAGGAGTTAATCTATGAATTCAAATTTAATAAAACTAGAATTTAATATTATATTAGAAAAACTTTCTAGACATTGTCAAACTTATATAGGAAAAGAATTATGTTCAGCTCTACTTCCTTCCAATAACATAGAAAAAGTCAAGGAATTGTTGAAGGAAACATCTGAAGCATATACTTTAGTTGCAAAATATGGAAATATTCCCATAGATGAAATTTATAATGTAACATCATATATCAAGAATTTAGAAAGCTTTATCCCCCTAACTACTAAAGCTTTATTAGAAATCTCAAAAATTTTAAAAGTTTCTGGTAACTTGAAAGAATACTATAATAATTCAGAAGAAAACGAATTTAAAACATTACAAGATATTTTTGAAACTTTATATTCTAACCCTGGGATTTATCAGAATATAACAAAAGCAATCATTGATGAAAATACTATTTCAGATGATGCATCAAAAACACTTAGTTCATTAAGAAGAAATAGGCGTAGAATAGAAAATGGAATAAAAGAAAAACTAAATTCATTTATTCATTCTTCTAGTTATTCAAAATATATCATGGAACCTATTATAACTATAAGAAATGATAGGTATGTTATACCTGTAAAAATAGAATATAAAGAAAATGTTTCCGGACTTATACATGATATTTCTGCAAGTGGCTCTACTGTATACATTGAACCCACTTCTGTTTTTGATTTAAACAATCAAATTAATAATATAAAATTGGAAGAAAATATTGAAATAGAAAAAATATTAGAAGACTTATCAAAACAGCTTTACCCTATTGTCGATAATATAAAAGAAACTATTAATTTAATAGGAGCTATTGATTTAATTTTCGCAAAAGCAAAATTTTCTCAAGAAATAGATGGAATTGAGCCAATTATAAATACAGAAAAATTCCTAGATTTAAAACAAGCAAGGCATCCTTTAATCAATCCTAAAATAGTTGTTCCAATTGACATTAATTTAGGTAAAAATTTTAAATCTTTAATAATAACAGGACCAAATACAGGTGGAAAAACTGTTACATTAAAAACTGTTGGTCTATTATGTTTAATGGCATATAGTGGACTATACATTCCTGCTAAGGAAAACAGTAGCATTTATGTATTTGATAATATTTTCGCAGATATCGGTGATGAACAAAGCATCCAAGAATCATTAAGTACTTTTTCTTCACATATGACAAACATAATTGAAATTCTAAATAACTCAACACAAAATAGTCTTATCTTAATCGATGAATTAGGTTCCGGAACTGATCCTATACAAGGTGCAAATCTTGCTATCAGTATTTTAGAAAACTTTTATACTAAAGGCTCACTAACCCTTTCTACAACCCATTATCCTGAATTAAAGCATTATGCTTTAGTTACAGATGGTTTCGAAAATGCTAGTTCAGAATTTGACATTGAAAACCTATGCCCTACTTACAAAATTCTAATTGGAGTCCCTGGAAAAAGTAATGCCTTTGCTATAAGTAAGAGATTAGGTCTACCTCAAGAAATATTAAACAGAGCAGAAAATTTATTAAGCGAAGATAATATTAGTGTTGAAGAATTAATAAAAAATATTTATGATGATAAACTATTAATTGAAGAAGAAAAAGAGAAAATATTAAAAAATTCTAATCAGGTTGAACTACTACGTAAAAAATTGGAAAACGATGTTTCTGATGTTGAAACCAGAAAAAATGAGATAATTAATAAGGCCAAAAACGAAGCAAGAAATATCTTAATTTCTGCTAAAGAAGAAGCAAATGACATTATTAAAGAACTAAATGACTTATATGATTCAGCAGATAAGGAATCCTTAAAAAAAGCAAATAAATTACGTGATAACTTAAATGAAAATATTAAAGATAATCTATTTGGTAACACTACTTCAGAAAATTCTGAAGGTACTAATAACATTGAAGTTTCAATAGGATTAGAAGTACTAGTTAAACCTTTTAATATGGTTGGAACAATTCTAACCATGCCCAATAAAAATAATGAAGTAATGGTGCAATTTGGAAGTACCAAAACCAATGTTAAAGTTAGCAACTTACAATATAGTAAAAAGGCTAATACCTTAAATAATTCTAAAAAAATTCATACTAAATCAAACACCTTCAAAACTTCAACTGAACTAAAATCAAAATCAGTATCTCCTGAAATAAACGTAATAGGTCAAAATGTTGAAGATGCAATTTTTATTATTGATAAATACCTAGATGATTGCTATTTAGCACACCTAACAACAGCCAGAATCGTACATGGTAAAGGAACAGGAAAACTACGTAAAGGAAT
>CANRGM010000096.1 GCA_947630155.1 uncultured Clostridia bacterium | reverse complement strand
ATATAAACATTGACTAATTTTTCTCAAAAATGTATAATACAATAGATATTAAGGAGGTTTAACAATATGAGAAAATATTT
Source organism: uncultured Clostridia bacterium (assembly GCA_947630155.1). Lineage (GTDB taxonomy): Bacteria > Bacillota > Clostridia > TANB77 > CAG-508 > CAG-492. Next base: position 2,643 of record CANRGM010000096.1, on the reverse strand, counting down.
TGGAACAGATGGAATTAGAAGAATTGCCAATACAGAACTTTCACCTGAATTGGTTTATAAAGTAGCAAAGGCTGGAGCATATGTTTTATCAAAACACACAGATCATGCACCAACAATACTAATTGGAAGAGATACTCGTATTTCCGGAACACTTATAGAAAGTGCTATGACAGCTGGATTTTTAAGCTATGGTGCAAATGTTAAAATATTAGATGTTATGCCAACACCAGCAGTTGCATATTTAACAAGAAGATTTAAAGCTGATGCAAGTGTTGTAATATCAGCATCACACAACACTTATGAATTCAATGGTGTAAAATACTTTAGTAATAAAGGAATGAAAATTCCAGATGATTTGGAAGAAGAAATAGAAGAGGTAATGGATTCTGGAAAAATAGATGAACTAACTGCTATAAATGATAAAATAGGAGTTTCTGAAATTAGAACAGACTTATTAGATGAATATGTATATTTCTTTAGAAAGAATTTTGAAGAAGAACTAGAACTATATGATAAGGATAATTTTGTGGTAGCTATTGATACAGCAAATGGTGCTACATCTGTTGTTGCAGACAAGATATTTAAAGTTTTAGGGATAAATCATATTGTAATAAATGATAAGCCAAATGGCATAAATATAAATGATAATTGCGGTTCTACACACTTAGAGGGATTAAAGAAATTTGTTATAGAAAACAAATGCAATCTTGGAATTGCCTATGATGGTGATGGAGACAGATGCTTAGCAGTTGATGAGAACGGAAATGAAATTGATGGAGATAAAATTTTAGCTATTTTATCAAGTTCATTTAAACAAAAGGGGATATTAAATAAAGATACAGTTGTTGCAACTGTTATGAGTAATTTAGGATTAAATAAATATGCAGAAGCTAATGACATAAATTTTGTACAAACAAAAGTAGGAGATAGATATGTTCTAGAGGAAATGCTTAAAAATGGATATAATCTTGGAGGAGAACAATCTGGGCATGTAATTTGTTTAGACTACAATCCAACAGGAGATGGAATTTTAACTTCAATTTTGTTAATAAGAGCAATGCTTGAACAAAATAAGTTAGCTTCAGAAATTGCTGAAATAATGAAAGCATATCCTCAAGTTTTAGTTAATGCGAGAGTTAATAACTCTAACAAAGATAAATATAAAGATGATATAGAAATAAAAGAAGCAATAGATAAATTAGAAAAAGAATTTTCTGGAAATGGAAGAGTATTAATTAGAGCTTCTGGAACAGAACCCTTAATTAGAGTTATGATTGAGGGAGAGAATCAAGAATACATTAAGAAAAAGGCAACAGATTTGGCTAGACTTATAGAAAGTAAGTTAGGATAAGAGTTAACATATACGGAGAAATTTAAGGAACGTCCCTAAATTTCTCTAAACAAGGAAAGGGGAATGATGAAAATGAAAAATAGTTTTTATGTAACAACACCAATATACTATCCAAGTGGAAAATTTCATATAGGAACTGCATATACAGAAGTATTAGCTGACACTATAAAAAGATATAAGCAATTGAGAGGATATGACGCATACATGTTAACAGGGTTGGATGAACATGGTCAAAAAATACAAACAATTGCAGAATCTAAGGGATTAACACCACAAGAATATGTTAACCAAATGGCTGAGAATGCAAAAAAAGTATGGTCTTTAATGGACATAAAATATGATGATTTTATAAGAACAACAGATGAACGCCATGAAAAAGTGGTACAAAAAATTGTAAATAAATTTCTAGAAAACAATGATATTTATAAAGGTGAATATGAAGGTTGGTATTGTATGCCATGCGAAACTTACTTTACAGAAACTCAGTTAGTAGATGGAAAATGTCCTGATTGTGGCAGAGAAGTAAAGAAAATGACTGAAGAATCATATTTCTTCAATATGAAAAAATATCAAGATAGACTTATTAAATTTTATGAAGAAAATCCTGGATTCATTCAACCTGAATTTAGAAGAAACGAAATATTTGGAAATTTTATAAAACCAGGACTTGAAGATTTATGTATAAGCCGTACAACTTTTGATTGGGGTATCAAAATGCCAAATGACCCAAAACATGTATTATATGTATGGGTTGATGCTCTTACAAATTACATCACTGCATTAGGATATATGAGTGATGATGATACATTATTTAAAAAATATTGGCCTGCTGATTTACATATAGTAGGAAAAGACATAATAAGATTTCATGGAATTTATTGGCCAATTTTCTTGATGGCTCTTGGACTAGAATTACCTAAAGAAATATATGCACATGGATATATAGTTGTAAAAGACGGAAAAATGTCTAAATCAAAAGGAAATGTTGTATATCCAGAAATGCTTGTAAATAGATATGGATTAGATGCAACAAAGTATTATTTATTAAGAGAAATGACTTTTGGACAAGACTGTCTATTTACTCCAGAAGCTTTTGTTGAGAGATTTAACTCTGATTTAGCAAATGATTTAGGTAATCTTTTAAATAGAACTATAGGAATGATGAATAAATATTTTGATGGAGTTATTCAAGAAAAAAATGATAATGAAAATGAAATAGACAAGGCGTTAAAAGACTATACAAATGAACAAATTTCTAAGATTGAACAATTACTTGACACATATCATTTAAG
>CANRGM010000095.1 GCA_947630155.1 uncultured Clostridia bacterium | reverse complement strand
TTTGCAGTAGCCATAATTATAATATACAAAACCTTAGACAACTTTTCAGAAATAGGAACATGGTTTTCCAACCTATTACACGTAATAATGCCATTTGTAATAGGAATAATAATAGCATACATCCTATACATCCCCGCAAGAAAAATTGAAAACTTTTACAAGAAATTCAAAAAAATAAAACCCCTAAGTGCTAGGGCTAGAGTACTTTCAATCATAACCTTATACATAATATGCATAGCAATACTATTAATAATAATACGATACATAGTACCAATTATTGCCTCAAGTGTAGTAGATTTTGTAAACCACTTTCAAGATTACTACAACATAATAATGGAAAACATAAACAATCTACCAGATGATGCCATTCTAAAAAATGAAACTGTAACAAACGCCATAAATCAAATTGGTCAAATAGATATTACAAAATACATAAACGTAGAAAAAATAACAGAATATGCCCAAGGAGCCATAAGTATTGCAACAGGAATATTCAATATATTTGTCTCTATAATAGTATCAGCATATATTCTACTAGAAAGAGGACAAATCATAAAATTCCTGAAAAAAATATCATATGCAATATTTGAAGAAAACACATGCAAAAATATCTCAAAATATTTTAATAGAACAAATGAAATATTCCTAAAATTCCTAGCAAGCCAATTGCTAGATGCAATAGTAGTAGCAATTTTAACAACAATTGGAATGAGCATTCTTAAAGTAAAATATGCAGTTCTACTAGGAGTTATGATAGGCATCTTCAACATGATTCCATACTTTGGAGCAATAATTGCAGTTATAATAGCAACAATAATCACATTTGTAACAGGCGGCTCATCACAAGCAATATGGATGCTTATTACCACAGTAATTCTTCAACAAGTAGATGCCAATATTATAAACCCTAAAATAGTAGGCGAATCATTAAAAATAAGTCCATTGCTAATAATATTTGCAGTCACCGTAGGTGGCGAATACTTCGGAGTATTAGGCATGTTTCTAGCAGTACCAATGATAGCAGTATTTAAAGTATTTGTAAGTGATTTTATAGAATATAAAAACATAAAGAAAAAAGCGAATAGTGTATAAACTATTCGCTTTTTAACTTCTCCGCTGTATCTGCAGCAATCAAATTATCAATCATTTCATCCAAATTTCCATTTAAAAAATCTTCCATTTGATAAATACTCATCCCAATTCTATGATCTGTAATTCTTCCCTGTGGATAATTATAAGTTCTAATCTTTTCACTTCTATCACCAGAACCAACTTGACTTTTTCTAGCATTTGCAAGTTCAGAATCTTGCTTACTCTTTTCAATTTCATATAATCTAGAACGAAGCAACCTCATTGCATACTCTCTATTTTGAACTTGACTTCTCTCAGTTTGACACTCAGCAACCAAACCAGTTGGAATGTGCGTTAGCCTTACGGCAGATGAGGTTTTATTAACATGCTGACCACCTGCACCAGATGCCCTAAAAACATCCATCTTAATATCAGCAGGATTAATCTCTATTTCAACATCTTCAACAACAGGTAAAACCGCAACGGTTGCTGCAGATGTGTGAATTCTACCACTACTTTCTGTATCAGGAACTCTTTGAACTCTATGTGTTCCACTTTCAAACTTCATACGACTGTAAGCACCTTTACCTGTAATCATAAACGAAATTTCCTTATATCCACCAAGACCAGTTTCATTCTCATTTAATACTTCCAATTTCCAATGCTTTCTTTCACAATACATAGTATACATTCTAAATAAAGTACCAGCAAATAATGCTGCCTCATCTCCACCTGTTCCTGCTCTAATTTCGCAAATAACATTTTTATCATCATCAGGATCTTTTGGAATTAGCAATATTTTTAATTCTTCTTCAATTTGTGGCAATTTCTCTTTTTTCTCAAGCATCTCCATTTCAGCTAAATCTTTAAGTTCAGGATCATTCATCATTTCTTTTGCATCTTCATATTCTTGTTTAACTTTCTTGTATTCTCTATATTTCATAACTATAGGTTCAATTTCAGAATGTTCTTTCATGTAATTTCTCCATTCGGTTTGCTGATTGATAATTTCTGGATCACTAATTTTCTGAGTTAAATCTACGTATTTCTTTTCTACATCCTCTAACTTTTGAAACATATAAAAATCTCTCCTTTTATATTCAACTTTTTAAATTATACTACATTTGTTGAATTATTGCAAGTGCTACGGATTTAATGGAATAAAGACTTTTTTATATATAAATTAAAATATATATTTATATAAAAGTAGACTTGATTTTTATAAAATACAAAAAATGTGACAAAATTGATACAAATTTTTAATGAAAATGTAATAAAAACTCTCAAAATATAAATCCGTAAATAACTACGAAATATGGTAAAAAATGTACTATTGTAAAGAAAAAATAAATATTGTAGGATGGGGATAGAAAATAAAAGAAGAGAGAGGTAAGGAAACATGAGTAAAAAGCAAATCTACAAAATTTTAATTTGTGTATTGTGTGTAATAGCTATTTC
>CANRGM010000094.1 GCA_947630155.1 uncultured Clostridia bacterium | reverse complement strand
TTCATAGCATCTTCTATTGCATTTTCTATGCTCTTTATATGTATATTTTCTTCAGCAGTATATTTTTTCATATATTCATATAATTCATTGCTTGTTGCATAAATATTAGAATTATTTCCTGATGTTAATACAAATATAGCTCCATTATCTTCTGACAATAATTTTAACATTTTATCATAATCTTTTCTCTTTAAAATAGATATAATATAAACTCGTTTATATTGAGAGTAATACATTTTAATTGTATCTTGTAAATTCTTTATTGCGGGTTCATTATGTGCTCCATCATATACTATTATTGGCTTATCATTTAATTGCTCCATTCTACCTTTATGAATTACTGTTTTTAGCCCATTTCTTATACTTTGCGTTGTAACTTCGTATCCTAATTCATTTATTATCTTCATTGCTTCTATACATAAACTTGCATTTTGAATTTGAACTTTGCCTTTTAAATTTATACTTAATTCAGTTATGTCTTTATAGTTAAAATATTGGAAATTATTATCAAAGCTATAATTTGAAATATCTGACTCATTTACTATATGTAATTTATTATTTTTCTCTTTGCATTGATTAATAAAAACATTATCAACTTCAGGTATACTTTTGAAAATTACAGTATTTGAATTTGCTTTTATAATCCCGGCTTTCTGATATGCTATTTCAGCTAATGTGTTCCCTAAGATGCGCATATGGTCATATCCTATTGAGGTTATTATCGAAACTAATGGTTTTGTGATTATATTTGTGCAATCATATAATCCTCCAAGACCTGTTTCAAGGACAACAAAATCAACATTATTCCTGTAAAAATATAATAATGCCATAATTGTCTCTAATTCGAATAAAGTAATATTAATATCTTCATTTTTATTATACTCATCTATTAATGGTTTTAATTCTTCTATTAGTTTTAACATTTCTTCATCAGATATTTCTTTTCCATTAATACTTATTCTTTCATTATATCTAATCAAATGAGGAGATAAGAATTTACCCACCTTATAACCTTGTTTTTGTAAAATATTAGCTGTTATTTCTGTACAACTTCCTTTTCCATTTGTTCCTGCAATATGTATAAATTTCATGTGTTTTTCAAAATTATTATATTTATCCATAAAGTACTGCATAGCTTTTAGTGAAGGATTTTTTGTACCTTTATAAAAATTTTTCAAATATTCATTTACATCTACATCAATCATTACTAAACCTCCTAAAGCTATAATCATCATACTATACTATAGTATTTTTTATGTAAAAAAATGTTCCAAATACATAAAACATTCTTTTTCATGAGAATATATAACACCTATTGCTTGTAAGTAAGAATATATAATTGTGCTACCTACAAATTTCATTCCTCTTTTTTGTAAGTCTTTTGACAAGTTATCTGATAATTGGTTTGTAGTTTTATCTATTTCATAAATAATTTTATCTTTAGTAAATATTCTTAAATAATTATAAAATGAGCCGAATTCATTTTGTATTTTTTTGAAAATTTTACTGTTATTTATAGCAGCATTTATTTTTAATTTGTTTCTTATAATTTTATCATTTTCTAATAATTCCTTTACTTTCATATCACTATAACAACATATTTTATCTATATCAAAATTATCAAATGCTTCTCTAAAGTTTTCTCTTTTATTCAATACACACTCCCAAGAAAGCCCTGCTTGAAAAGATTCTAATATCAGCATCTCGTATAGATATTTATCATCAAAATTAGGCTTACACCATTCATTATCGTGATATTTAATATATTTAGGATTTTTTAGATTGCACCATTTACATCTAATCATAATATTTCTCCGTTTCATATATAATAAAAAATTATGCAAAAGAATAGATTATAATTGAATATTTTATTACTGCAAAGAAAGAGCTAGAAAGGAATTAATTTGTTCAATAGATATTGGACCTTGTCTAAGAATTTTTAATTCATCTGCTGTGCAATCTACTATAGTACTACCTTTACCGAACCTGACATTCCCTTCCATCATTCCATCTAATGTAGGGCATGACTTTTCTATCTCATCTAAACTTATACATGTAACTTCCCCACTCTGATTCGCACTACTCATAAAAAGAGGACATCCTACTTTTAAAATCAACTCTTTTACAGCCTTTGAAGGTGCCATCCTAACAGCAATAGTTGAACCACCATTAGTAACATATTCAGGTATTTCTGGCTTTTTCTTTAATATCAAAGTGATAGGGCCTGGCATAAAATTACAAATAATCTTTTCTGTTCTCTCATCAACTACAGCAATGCTTTTTATTTGTTCTATATCTGCACACATAACAGGAAATGGTTTAGTAGGTGGACGATTTTTTGCATTAACTAAATTGTTATGTGCCTTTATAGAATTCATACGTGCACATATACCATATACTGTATCAGTTGGAACACTAATTACACCATCTTTCTTAAGTATCTCTGCTAATTCATCTATTTCATTTTCCTTATATCTTTTCATACATCCTACTTCCTTTATTTTAATATATTTTGATTTAAAACCAAACTACTATACAAAAACAATACATCTTGTTCTTCAAAATTAATATACTGACTTAATATTGAAGATGAAACATATCGTAAATCAACT
>CANRGM010000093.1 GCA_947630155.1 uncultured Clostridia bacterium | reverse complement strand
TATTCATCATCTGTATTCTATACCACATCTTTTCATAAATCAATACGAAAATTACTTATAGAGTAGTCCAATTCAATATTTATGTAACTGCGTTGTCAATGGGGACGGAGATTTTTGACACAATAAAAAAAAGGTGTGTCAAAAATCTCCGTCCCCATTGACAACGCAGTTACATAAATATTGAATTGAACGGCCCCCTGCAAAAGCCCCACAAAATAGGAAGGCAATTGAAATAGCAAATAGGAAGGCATAGCAAAAGCGGCTGGTAAAGCCGCTTTTGTTATACCTTCCTATTTGCTATTTCAATTGCCTTTTTAACAATATTTCCACAATTTTTTGAAGATACATTCTGCCATCCACCATCTTGTTTCACCTGTTCATATACTCCAAGTTCTTTTGCTATCTCTACTTTTAAATCTTCAGACATTAATCCACCATTTCTTCTAGACATAACAAAATCCTCCTTAAGTTCGAAACTAATATTCCATTGAAGAAATTATTCCAACGGAATACTATTATTGTTCTCCCTTTTTACGACATTATCCATGAAAAATTTTACATTGTCATTGTTCCATTAGGTGTCTCCAAAATCACAAGCACATCTTCTTCCTTCCCAGTCTCAACATTTACATAAACTAAAAATTGCCTATCATCCACATTTCCCTTAAATTCCCAACACAATATCTCAGTTTGATACTCCGTAGGAATCATTGCCATTCCCTCACTCACAATCTCCAAATTTTGATTAATTTTACTTCTAGCCTCATCTTGTGAAATAACCGGAGTCATAAAATTCCTTTGTTCATGTGAATTCAAATAACCTGTTGTCTCCATTCCTAATATCTCCCCATTATCTAACGCCACTTTTAATTTTATCAAATCTGAATAAACAGTAACATTATCCTGAACATATGCATAATTTATAGTCACAATTCCATTTTGTTTTAAATAATAAGTTTGCTTCATACTATATATTCCTCTTGACTCTAGGAATTTTAATCCAATTTCATTTGCCTGTTCCTGAGTTAACACCTCTGCTTGAACATCTCTGGTACTATTTGAAAATACAACATGACCACCTTTTTGTGAAATTGCTATCCATGCACTTCCTCCATCATTTTTCTCTACTGAAAAATCATAAGATTGTATATTAGCATTTTGAGTTAAACCATTTGACTTTATTTCTTTAATTGTATCTGCCCCCAAAAACTCAGTTGCTCTTTGCTTAGCTGTTTCTTCGTCAATATCATCACCAGTTAAACCTTTTCTCTCAGGATTTGTCATGTGCTCAGAAAAAGCCCCATCATAAATAAGTCCCGCATATTCATGAAAATTTTCTTCCAAGTTGCTAAAACTATCTTTTGATATATTACTTACTTCTTGTGCAAACACCGGACTTGCCTTTTTAGTTAATTCTCCCCAACTTATACGACCACTATTCAAATCTTCTGATAATTGATTTAATGTATTTTTTAATTCAACACTATATTGATGTAACTGTGTTAGATTATCTAAATCTTGTTGTGTCAAAGATTCCTGATTTATATTTTTTCTTGATAAAGAATAACTATAATCACTTACTTGGTTCAAAAATTTTGAAGTGTTCTCTAATTCTGAACTATTAATTGGAAGTCTAGCTAAATAACTTTGGGCTAAATTTGCTTCTCTCCATACATATGTTAGAGTTTCAGCTCCATGTTCTGCAGTATTTGAAACAAGTGCTTTAGCTAAATATACTTCCACACTATCAACATAATCTACTAATTCAAAAAAGGCCATATTATATGAATTCTCAGAAGCTTGTCTATATTCAATTTGCTTTTTATATGTGTATAATCCTAGTGCTACTATAATTGCAATTAAAACTATTACTAATGTTAACATGTGTCTATCTCTTAATCTATCTTTCCAATCATAAACCTTTTCTTTCAAACTTGTCATAAATTTATCCTCCTAATATAAATATGTTATAAGATTTTTTCGGTTAGAAATTATTACTTGCAAAATCTGTGTTTTCCAATTGTTTTTATTAATGGTCTTGACCATATCCATGAACTTGTTGCAGTGTTTGGATTAAAGTAGTATATTGCCCCATTTGTTGGATCCCAACCATTCAATGCATCTTGAGCGGCTTTTACTACAGTTGAATTATTATCAATAGGAACATTAATTTGACCGTCTGAAACCGCTGTGAATGCTCCTGGTTGATATATTACTCCTGCAATTGAGTTTGGAAAACTAGGATGTTTAACTCTATTTAAAATAACTGCACCAACAGCAACTTGGCCTTCGTAGCTTTCGCCTCTAGCTTCACCATTTATTGCTCTTGCTAATAATTGTGCATCTGAAATCGAATTACCACTAGCTGCATTTGATGTTTCACTATTATTTTTTATTACTGCAAATGTGATTAAAATAGTTATTAAAAAAAGCACTAGAAATTTTTTCCTCATATTTTTTATTTTCAATTCTCTCATCCCCATTTTACTAATTAATTTTTGTAAATTTATTTACAACTATTAAGACTATATTCTCCATTTTTTGAAAATTTATTCTGAAAATTGTAGATGATTTTTTTTGCAAATTATAATCTTGTAAGACCACTTTACATATGTTAAAATAATAATATCAAAAGAAAAGAGTGATAAAAATGAAAAGGATATTAATTTTATATGCCAAAT
>CANRGM010000092.1 GCA_947630155.1 uncultured Clostridia bacterium | reverse complement strand
TTATTGTAAAAATCCCTTGACTTTTCCCAATATTTGTTATAAAATAGAAAAGCAATAAAATTGAAATATGGCTTAAAGGCAAACTTCTCCCCGGTGGTTTTACTTTGAGTTTCATATATAAATAAATTATTTTTATGAAATGGAGGGTAATTTTTACCATGAATACTAACACTACATATGTTTTAAAAGGAAATGAAATCGAAAGAAAATGGTATATAATTGATGCTGCTAATAAACCATTAGGTAGAGTAGCTACAGAAGCTGCTAAATTATTAAGAGGAAAACATAAACCAACTTATACACCTAACATGGATGCAGGAGATCATGTTATAATACTAAATGCAAGTGAAGTTATTTTAACAGGACACAAATTAGATCAAAAGATTTATAGACATCATTCAGGATATATTGGTGGTATGAAAGAAACAACTGCAAGAGTTATGTTAGACAAAAATCCAGAAAAAGCAATGATGCTTGCAATCAAAGGAATGCTTCCTAAAAATTCATTAGGAAGACAAATGATTAAAAAAGTAAGAATTTATGCTGGTAGTGAACATGAAAATGCAGCACAAAAACCAGAAATTTGGAATTTCTAATTTATATTAAGGGAGGAAATAAAAAATGCCTAAAGCAAAATCAGAAAAAATAGTTTTCTACGGTACAGGAAGAAGAAAAAAATCAATTGCAAGAGTTAGATTAGTTGAAGGAACAGGTGTTATAACAATTAATGGTAGAAGTATTGATGAATACTTTGGTGCTGAAACTTTAAAAGTTATAGTAAGACAACCATTAACAGCAACAAACACTGTTACAAAATATGATGTTATTTGTAAAGTAATTGGTGGTGGATTTACAGGTCAAGCAGGAGCTATTCGCCATGGTATTTCAAGAGCTTTATTACAAGCTAATGGAGAATTTAGACCAACACTAAAATCAGCAGGTTTCTTAACAAGAGATCCTCGTATGAAAGAAAGAAAGAAATATGGTTTAAAGAAAGCAAGACGTGCACCACAATTCTCAAAGAGATAAAATTTTATACCAAATATCAAAACTCGAAAGTTTTATTACTTTCGAGTTTTTTTATTTTATTAAATAATATCCTTTCTCCTATAAACACTAAGAACTAATCCTAAACAAACCATATTTATAACCAAATTTGCGCCACCATATGAAACCAGCGGAATATTGAAATCAGCTATAACACCCATATTAAAATTCATCAACAAATTACAAACACTTTGTAAAATGAATACTGAAGCAATACCAATAGTTAATAATTTTCCAAATATCTCTTTTATTTTTACAGAATTTATTAACAATTTTATACTCATAAATACCACTGCAATTATTACAACTCCTGATACAACCCAACCATAATGTGCTAATATAGATATTACAGCAAAATTTGTTCCCTCATCAAAAATATCTATTGCCCAGCTCATATCATCTGAAGGCCCAAAAGCATTTGAAGATCTGATAATGGTTCTCTGTTGCATTCCTAAGTAGCCTGATCCATTAGGATCTGCCTCAGGATTAAACATGTATTTTATCCTATCTAATCTAAATGAAGAAAAATTTCCAAAAGGAGTTAGTGGAAACACTATTGCTAATAATAAAATTCCCCATATTAGAGCAACTTTCATAATTTTTCTCTTTGATATTTTTGCATTTACTTTTTTCTCCCCATCCATAATATCTTTTGAACAACTTAAACTCTTAGGGTTCAATATTACAACAGTTGTTATTATTAAATATACAAATCCCAATATAACCGCTGATGTGAATGAATTGACTATAAGTAGAGTAATTATTGAAAATACACCTAAAATAAGTATTTTGCACTTGTTAGCAAAATTAATATTTTCTACTTGAAACTTTCTTTGTATAAAGTCTTTTTTATTAATATTACTAATAAATCCAACAATAGCAATTACATATAATGGAACCATGATCACACTTGGAACTACATTTATATTAAATATAGGTATTCTAAAATAAGGTCTTCCATTTAAACTTACCCCTATATTAGGAATAATAGAAAACACAAACACACATATTGCCACAACATAAATAACTCCAGAATATTTAGATATAATTCTATAATCAAAAAAATAAATTATAGTCCCTAGAACTATTCCTAAAATAACAAAAGCAATAAAATTCCTTATAGAATAAAAACCTACTTGATTCCTTATACTAGAATTTTGTCTTATATATGCTATCAGTCCCCCACCAATTAACAAAACCGCAATTATCAAAACCAACTTCCAATCAAATCTAGGCCTATGAATTTTATTCAATCTTCTACCTATATCCTCAGCATCTCCCATTTGTTCTATAGCTTTATTTTCTGCCTCTAATTCACTCATTCCCTCATTAACGTATACCTCTTTTATATCCTCAATATGTCCACATATCTCCTTTGATATTTCTTCTCTTATAGGTGTATATTTTATCTGCTCACAAATACTTTTTAAAAATTCCTTAATTTGCAAACGAAACACCCCCTATTACTTGATTAATCCCGCTACTAAACTCACTCCACTCTTTCTTCCTTTCCTTTAACTGTATCTGCCCCTTCTTAGTAATAGCATAATACTTTCTTTTCTTCCCTGTTGTATCATCCCAATATGATTCTATAAACCCTTTAGCCTCCAATCCATGAAGTATAGGATACAAAGTCCCCTCCTGCAATTCAAAAACATTATTAGACTTTTCCGCCAATCTCCTAATCATCTGATACCCATACATATTCTCCTCTT
>CANRGM010000091.1 GCA_947630155.1 uncultured Clostridia bacterium | reverse complement strand
ACCTTTTTATAAATAGAATCCATAATGTTTTTATCTATTGCTTCTAAATATAATGTAAATGCATCTTCATATTTTTTAGTTGCAAGTGCTCTTTTGTCATCATTATCATTCCTTAGATTTGCATTATAGTTTTCATATGCTTTTAGTAAACCATTTCTTTTCATGGTGATAATAATACCATTAATGCCTACCCTAGTAGGTATTAATAATTTTGACAATTTGTTTGTAACTTTATTAATAAAAGTTTTTTCTGTGTCATAAATTCTCAAGCTTCTTTCTTCCATTGTAAATCCACCCTTTCATTATTGTATTTTTTCTTTAGTCCCGATATCTTCAAGAACTTCATATATAACTTCTACTTCTATATATTCTTCTGTTTCATTTGTATTTATATAAATATTTGATATGTTTTGATTTTCTTGAATCTGTTGTTCTAGTTTGTTTTTAAGATCTTTTATTCCAATTTCTTTAGCCTCATTTTTATCATATGTAACTTGATTACTTTGTTTCTCAAAGTTTTCATTTACAATAATTTCTATAGGCAAATAAAAATTAGAATTTATTTTTAATTTTTTTATTGTCCTTATTGTATCATAATTTTCAAAATTTGAAAGGGTTTTGAAGAAATTTATTTTAAAATTATTAATATTTATTGAATATTTCTTTTCTGTATTGCCAGTTTGGTTTTCATAATTCTGTACATAATATACTTTTTCTTTTTCTGAATACCAAACTTTTGCAGTAACTTTACCTTCTGCATGAACATACCTATTATCTGTATATTGACCTTCCAGCCAGCCCTGAACTAATATATCCCCTTTTTTTACTGTATCACCCTCTTTAACAATTGGGGTTCCATTTTGTGCCTCTATTTTTGCTATTATTCCATCCTTACTTGCCACAATATTACAATATTCATTTTCATCAATTATCTCAGGCTTTTCATCTGCTTCTACCACCTGAATTATTAGATTTGTTCCTTTTATCTCCATTCCTATCCATGCAATATCATCTCTTGCAATTCTAATTTTATTAATTAGATTTTGTAAATCTATGTTGTTTTTATATTTACCTATATCAACACCTTCTGTTTGAATAAACTCTAAAATTTCTTTTTGTTTAGTCTCATCTATACCTGTTATATCTATATTCCATATAAAATTTGATATAGTAATAATAACTGCAACTATAACCCCTAAAGTTATAGCAAAAATTTTTCTTTTTCTATAGCGATTTAGTAAAAAAGGTAAGCCTTGTTTTTTATTTATCTTTATCTTGCATTGACATTTTTTAGCTATTTTTACAACATCTTTATAATTATCTACACCAATATTAGCTGAAAATACAGTTGATTTACTTCTATTTGTATTCCAGAAAAAAATTCTTTTGCTAATGCACATATTAATAAATCTTTCAATAAAAAAACCTTCAACCACTACATTAACATAGCCTAATATGTAATATATTAAAATTTTCAGATACAAAGTTAGTCCTCCTCTTTTTACTTTTTTCTTAGTTGATATATAATCAAATACTGCACATTTCAGCTTTTAATAACTATTTACTACTTAACAAACATGTATTAATTATTTTCTACAATACTTTCAAAATCAATACTCTCAATTTGACCCTTTACAATTAAATCATCAATCGTCATTTCTTCTAATGTTAATTTAAAACCATTAATATTTATAATTCCAATATGAGTTTGTATTCTAACAAAAAAGTCTTGATACTCTAAAATTCCTTTATAATTTTCAATCAAAACTTCTTCAAACTTTAAAATTGTAAGTTTAGGCACCTTTAATGCAACCTCATCAGGAACTTCTAAAACTCTATTAATCCTACCTTTCATATTCTTTTTTCTACCATATGCCATTTATATATATCATCCTTGTACTATATATTTAGGTTTTTGAGTTAGGATTTACCTATAAACCATTATGCTTGATTACATTAATAAAATTAATTATGCTTCAAAATTATCCAAAGTCTCAAATTCATATCCCATATCTCTGATACCAGCAATAACATCATTTAAAATATTACTATTATCCTTTGAATTAGAATGCAGCAGAATTACTGCTCCATTATGAACATTATCTAATACTTTACTTTTACCATAAGCTTCTCTTCCTTGTTTAGCTTCATCCCAATCATCATAAGCTAAACTCCACATAACTGTTTTATAACCTAATGAATTGGTATAATCTAAGGTTCTCTCACTAAACTCGCCCTTAGGTGGCCTAATATACTTCATTTCATATCCAAACTTGTCATACACAGCAGTATGCAATTCCATAACTTCTTTTTTTATTGTTTCATTATCAATTTCAGGCATGCTTTTGTGATTAACTGTATGGTTTCCAATTATATGACCATCATCAATCATTTGTTTAACCAAATCTGGTTGAGTATTCAAATAATGAGCTGTAATAAAAAAACATGCCTTTACATCATTTTTCTTTAGAACCTCCAAAATTTTCTCCATATAGCCAGCTTCATAACCAGCATCAAAGGTTAAATACACTTTCTTGCTTTCACTATTTCCCAAACATATTCCACTATATTTATCCATTAAGGCTTTATTTTCCTTTCCCACATCTGGTTGTTCATGATTATCCTCTCTCTTTATTCCCCAACCAATCTTCTTATTACTAAGATTACTTGCATTTACTGATAACAAATCCCTTTGTAAATCAATGTCATTATATTTTATTATTGTGAACATGAATATAAATATGACAATATATGTACTTATAAAAATTAACATTTTTTTATTTTTTTTCATTTCCAAACCTC
>CANRGM010000090.1 GCA_947630155.1 uncultured Clostridia bacterium | reverse complement strand
AAATAGGTGAATAAAAAATATAGCAATTAGAATAAATTGCTATATTTTTGGTTTTCGGTCATATATCTTGTTAGGTCTTTGGTTGGTATGCCTGTGTTTAGGGATAGTTCTTCAATTGTGTCTGGGATGGAGTAGTTTTCTATGTAGTTGTCTAGTTTTTGGATTTTTGTTGTGTCTTTTGTTGTGCAGTTTGGGCATAGTTTTCCGGCAGAGATGAAGAAACTTCCACATTGTGAGCATTTGTTAAATTCCATATGGGGTACCTCCTATGCTTTTTTTCTATTATTCTATCATATAAATGGGAATTGTCAATTGATTTTGGGAAATTTTGGAGGGTGTTTGTTACAGTTTAATACTTTTGCAATTAGTCACCAGAAAAATTTATAAATAGCATGGATGAGTGGAATATATATTACTTTAAAAATGTTTCCCAACAGCGCACAGAGAGTAATAATTCCTGAGTGCGATGGTCGAATTGCTGTATGGCAGTGAGTAAGCATATACACGTTTTAGTTTTTGTGGTGGTCTGGGGAATTATAACTCTCTGTAGCTAGTCGGTCCCCACTTAAGCCACATTTTTAAAGTAATATATATTCCACTCATCCATGCTATTTATAAATTTTTCTGGCTACTCTGAAGACAATGAATACCTGGAAATTTGGGAACGTTCCTTAAATTTCCCTCCTTGAGAGAAATTTAAGGAACGTCTCCAAATTTCCTAATATTTTTTATAAATTTTATTTTTTCTTGAACATTTTGTCTATGGTGAATTATAGCAATAATATGTATTATATCTTCTTCGATATAATAAAAAATTTTATGTTTCTTATATATCAACTGCCTAACAATATAACCTTTAGTATACAAATATAGCTTCCCTAATAAAGGTTGTTCTGCCAAGTTATCAACATAACTAACCATCTTTGTAATATACGCATTTATATTAGAGAATTTAGAATGATTTTTAAAATCCTTCAAATCTTGTATGGAAGTTTTTTCCCACCTTACTACCATTGTCTAATCTCCTTTATTAATTCTTCAGTGGTTAAGCTCTCATCAATTTTTGAACTTTCAATACCTTTTTCTATTTTTAATCTAGTATAGATTGCTTCTAAAATATCATCAAATGTAGCTGTATCTGGAAGTGTATTTGTTGCTTCCATCACTAATTCTTTTATCATAAAAACATCTCCTATCTCTATAAATTCTTAATTATATATATATTATACCATAATTTTATTGATTATAATACCTTTTAGTCAAATATTTATTTATTTTTAACATCTATTTATAGAAACTTATTAAATTTTAATGATTTACAAGGACAAAATGGTGTAGTATAATTTAAATATGTAAAATTATTATTGATTTACGAAAGATAGTTGATTTGATAGGAATACATAATTTTTAGAAGAAATCGAAAGGATTTGAAAACTATTGGGTAAGAAGAAGAATAGAAAAAAGAGTAGAAATAATGTTAGAAGATCAAATGCAAATCAGGATTCAGGGAAAGTTATTGGAATAGACAATGAGTATGGTGATGTTAGGAGAAGGTCTTATGTTGATGATGGTAAGGCTAAAAAAAGAAAAAAAGGAAAGGCTGTATTAACAAAAGAGCAAATTATAAAGAAAAAGAAGAGGAGAATAATTTGCATTTTCTTGATTTTGGTTATTCTTATAGCTTTGTTAATTACATTTTTAATTTCACTTTATAAATGGAATAAAATAATGAAGGATGTTATTAATGTTGAAAATTCAGTTGTTTTAGATTCAAGTGGTAAGGTTATAGCTGTTTTAGGAGAAACTAGAATTCAGGAAACTGTTAGTTTAGATAGAATCCCTAAAAATTTGGTAAATGCCTATGTTTCAATAGAAGATAAAAATTTTTATAAGCATCATGGTATTAATTTTAAAAGGACTGCAGGGGCAATTGCTTCATATATAGTACATAGAGGGTCTGCATCTTATGGTGGTAGTACAATTACTCAGCAATTAGTAAAAAATATAACAGGTGAAAATGAATCTTCTATATCTAGAAAGATTACAGAATGGGATAGGGCAATTAAGACAGAGATGGTATTGTCAAAAGATCAGATAATGCAGACATATTTAAATATTATTTATGTTGGACCTAATGTGTATGGTGTTGAGATGGGGTCTAGGTATTATTTTAACAAAAGTGTTTCAGACTTGGATTTAGCTGAGTGTGCATTTTTAGCTGGACTTAATCACTCTCCGAATTCATATAATCCATTTAGAGAGTATGACAATTCAGAAAAAATAAAGTCTAGGTCAGAAACTGTTTTAAGTGTTATGTTAGAGCAAAATTATATTACAAATGAAGAATATGATTCGGCGGTTGCAGAGATAGAAAGTGGTTTGAAATTTGAAAAGGGTGATGTACAGGCAAAAGGTGATGGTGTGTATTCATATATGGTGGATGCCACTATATCAGAGGTTATTGAAGATTTAGAGAAAAATAAAAAAATGTCTGATTCATTTGCAACGAATTATTTATATTTAGCTGGGCTTAGAATTTATAGTACTCAAAATTCTGATATTCAAGGGCAAATTGAGGAAGAGTGTTCAAAAGAAAAATATCAAATTAAGTCTACTAATGTTGAGGGGGCAACATCTCAAGCTGCAATGATTGTATTAGATCATAAAACAGGCCAAATTATGGGGTGTGTTGGAGGTTTAGGAGAAAAGACAACTGCTAGGGGGTTTAATAGAGCTACACAAGCGTTAAGGCAAACTGGTTCAGCTATAAAACCTATTGCAGTATTGGGTCCTGCTTTGGAGGAGAAAATTATTACCCCTGTTACAATATATGATGATACGAAGACAGTTTTTGCTAATGGTTATGAGCCAGATGATTGTGAAAATGAGCTGGGGAGAATTACTGTAAGAAGGGCAGTTGAGTCATCACAAAATATTCCTTTTGTGAAAATGATGGAACAATTAACTCCGCAGAAGTCGGTAAAATA
>CANRGM010000089.1 GCA_947630155.1 uncultured Clostridia bacterium | reverse complement strand
CATTTCAATATTTAAAATTAAGAAACCAAATTTACCTATTCCTAAACATCCCTTAAATCCCTGTTCAGCAGCACTTGTTAGAGTTTTATCTTTTACATATCTTTTATTAACAAAAAATAATTGATTAGATCTATTTGAACGAGCTATACTTGGTCTTCCTATAACTCCTTTTACTGCCATATCTTCGAAATAATATTCAACATTTATTATATTCTCAGCTATATCTTTTCCATATATTCCATACACTACATCTTTTATTTCTCCATTTCCAGATGTTTGAATCAATGTTTTCCCAGAATTTATAAATTTTATAGCTATATTAGTATTCACCAATGCAATTCTTGTTACTATATCTTCTATATATCCAGATTCTGTGAAATCTTTTTTTAGAAATTTATATCTTACAGGAGTATTATAAAATAAATTCTCCACAGTAATTGAGGTTCCTTTTGAACATCCAATTTCCTCTTTTAATATAACTTTTCCACCCTCTACTACAATTCTATGTCCAACATCACTATTCTCAGTTTTAGTTACTAATTCAACTCTAGCTATTGCAGCAATACTAGCTAATGCTTCTCCTCTAAATCCCATAGTTTTGACTGTTTCTAAATCATTAGCATTTCTAATTTTACTTGTAGCATGTCTTTCAAAAGCAATTTCTAAATCATCAGCATCAAACCCTTTACCATTATCTGTTATACGTATATATGATATTCCACCATTCTTTATTTCAATAGAAATATTATCTGCTCCTGCATCAATTGAATTTTCCACCAATTCTTTTACTACAGAGGCTGGCCTTTCTATAACTTCTCCTGCAGCAATTTTATTAATTGTTAAATCATCTAATAATACTATTTTTCCCATTTAACTTCCTCCAAAAATCTTTTGTCAAATTTTATTGTATATTATTAAAAAAATACTTAATAACATATTTTTTGAAATTATATCACTAACTTACGAATTTTGTATAGACATTTTTTTAATTTTATTAACACTTTTTTTATTTTTGAATAATATATACCATACAAAAGAACAAAAACGAAGTTCTTTTTTTTAGGAGGTATCATTATGAGAAATTGTTGTAATAATAGTGAAATCTTATGGTTCATTATTTTATTCTTACTTCTTTTCTGCTGTTGTGGAAACAACAATGATTGTGGCTGTGGCTGTAACTAATCAATAATAGTTAGCATTTACTTAAGGAGGTGATTTTGTATGCCTGAAAACAGAGGATGTGGTTGTGGATTCGGATTTGGTGATGACTGCTGCTGGATAATAATAGTTCTTATATTAATATTCTGTTGTTGTGGTGGTAACAGAGGTTGTTGCTAATTTTTAGAATAAAAATAAAAAGTCTAGGTATTTTGTTGTTACATTATATCTAGGCTTTTTTACATTAAAGCTAAATTAATGTTAAATTATATAAACTTTTTAGTTTAGCATATTGGATATTTCTTTATTTTTCTATATATATTACTTTCTTTAATAAATTAATACAGCTTACTAATTCAAAAACTTCATAGTTATTTAAATTATTATAATATTTTTCTATACTCAAATTATCACTAATTTTTTTCAATGATAACAATGGTATTTCATTTAAATCACAAATTAATGCAATAGAATGAAGCTCCATATCAAAAGCTATATGTTCTTCTATATCAGTATCTGTAACAAAACTTTCTGAAGAGTAACATTCAACTTTCTCTATATCCGGATTTTCCAATAATTCTAATTTCTGACTTCCACCAGCATACATCACATACTTTTCTTCTCCTGGAATTTCCCATTCATAATTATAAACTCTTGATATATTAACCCATTTACCAATTTCAATATCTGTTGATCCTGCATAGCCAACATTAATTATCAACTCTGGTTTTGGATTATTTTCCAAATATCGTGATAAATTTATTGCAGTCACTTGTTTTCCTACTCCAGTTATTAAAAGCCTTTTCTTTTTATCCTCACTCTCATAAAGATTTTCGCTTAATTCTTTCATTTCAAGTTCTTTAACTATTTGTTTTGCCTCTTTTTCCATTGCTATTACAAATAATACTTTTTCCATTTTCTTGTAATTCCTTTCTTTGCTTTATATAATCTGATAAAGGTAAAATTTTATAACAAAATTTTCAACCTTTCTCATTTTTTATTAACATTATTTTCTATCATCATTAACCACATGCATTGGATATTTTTTTTGCTGTAAAACTTTTTTTATTACCTCAGGTTTAATTGAATAATCATTTATTTTATCTAATTCTAACCATCTATATTCCAAATGCTCTTCACCTTCTATATTTTTTAAAGTTTCTTCTATTTTTTTATCCTCATCATTAACAAATTCTCCAAAATGTACAAACATTATTTCATGGTACTCTGAATCTCTAAAATTGAAAAAATTTTCTATAGTACAGCAATACCCTGTCACCTCTATTTCCTTTCCAATTTCTTCCATAACCTCTCTTTTAACTGTTTCAGCAGAACTCTCCCCTAGTTTCACTCTTCCACCAAGCAAAGCATGATAATCTTCATTCACATTTCTATGCATTAACACCTTATTATTGTGAATTATTAACACTGTAGCTCTCACATTTAAAACATAATTTTCCATTTTTACTGTAATATCCATATTTTTTCCCCTTTATATAATAATTTATTTTTTTCTTAAACTTTTATTATTTTCTTTTTCTAATTGTTTTAAACTCTTTTCAGGAGTTGGTAAATTCTCTGGCATAGTTCCTCCATTTTTAGCAATTACTTCTCTAATATTTTTTCCAATAGTATAATGAGTATCATTTGCTTCTTTTTCAGTTTTTATATTATCTTTTCTCAATTTTTGTTCTGTTTGTGAAATTCTAAACAAATTAGCAATAAGTTCATCACTTCCCATATTATCTAAGATGTCTTCTCTATATCTTAATCCTTTTCTTTTAGCAATATCATCAGCTGTTTCTCCATTATACAAACCTTTATAACCTGCGTTATGAAATTTATCAAAATTTTTAACCCCTGCTTTTTTTGCTGTTTTATTAAGTGAATAATTGCCTTTTCTTGTTAA
>CANRGM010000088.1 GCA_947630155.1 uncultured Clostridia bacterium | reverse complement strand
GGAGATAGACATATAATTTTAATAGTAGTGTTTTAAGGAGGAAGATTTATGGAATATACAAAAGATGTTGTTATTAATTTGAATTTTAATAAAAAGAAAAAATTGTCAGGTAATTGGTTTAAAAGAATGATATTTGCAATGCAGAGAGATAATTATTTTACTATTGTAATGTTGGTGAGTATTTTTGTTTTAAGTTTTGATTATTTGATAATAAAAAGGTTTATAGATATATTAAATTTATTATAAAGGAATATTGTATCTTCAAAGTTGTATGTGTGTGCCTTTGGATTGAGAAAGAAAGGAATGTATTAGAAAATGAGAGTAGCAAATGATTGGAAAGATTATGAAATAATTGATATGGCAAATGGGGAAAAGTTGGAAAGATGGAAGGATGTTGTGTTAGTTCGTCCTGATCCACAAATCATATGGAAGGACAAGTCTTTTCCTGAAAAATGGAATAAAATAAATGCTCGTTATAATCGCAGTAATACTGGTGGAGGAAATTGGGAATATAGCAAGAAGGTTCCTGCTTCATGGGAGGTAAAGTATAAGGATTTAACTTTTAATATTAAACCTATGGGATTTAAGCATACTGGTCTTTTTCCAGAACAGGCTGTTAATTGGGATTGGATGATTGAAAAGATTAAAAGTTCTAAAAGAGATATTAAGGTTTTAAATTTATTTGCATATACAGGAGGTGCAACTGTGGCTTGTTTGTCAGCAGGTGCATCAGTGTGTCATGTGGATAGTTCAAAGGGTATGGTTTCTTGGGCAAAGGAAAATGTTGTGTCTTCTGGCTTACAAGATAGACCTGTTAGATATATAATTGATGATGTTGTAAAATTTGTTAATAGGGAAATAAGAAGAGGAAATAAATATGATGCTATTATAATGGATCCTCCTTCTTATGGTAGAGGTGCAAATGGTGAGGTATGGAAATTTGAGGAGAATATTTATGATTTAGTTGAGTTGTGTACAAAAGTGTTATCTGATAATCCACTATTTTTCTTGATAAATTCATATACAACTGGTGTTTCTAGTATGGTTTTAGAAAATATTTTAAAATTAAATATAAAAAATAAAGGTAATTTTAGTAATGGTGAAATTGGGCTTCCGATGACGAATTCTAAATTGGTTTTACCATGTGGAATTTATGGTAGATGGGAGTGTATATAGGTGATGCAAAAATTAAATGTATTATTTGAAGATAATCATATAATAGTAGTTGAAAAAATTGTGAATGTACCATCACAAGCAGATAAAACAGGTGATGTGGATATGCTTAGTATTATAAAGGATTATTTGAAAGTGAAGTATAATAAGCCGGGGAATGTATATTTGGGGTTAGTTCATAGATTAGATAGACCTGTTGGGGGAGTTATGGTTTTTGCTAAGACTTCGAAGGCTGCGGCTAGGTTGAGTGAACAGGTGAGAGTTAAAGAGTTTGAGAAGAAGTATTTGGTTGTTGTTAATGGAAAAATGGAACAGTCAAAAGGGGAGTTTGAGGATTTTTTATTAAAAAATGAGAAGAAAAATATGAGTAGGGTTGTGCCTGAGGGTACTAAAAATTCTAAATATGCTAATTTGGAGTATGAGGTTTTGAAATATGATGAGGAGATTAATTTGTCTGTGGTAAGGGTGCATTTGCATACTGGAAGGCATCATCAGATTAGAGTGCAGTTTTCGAGCAGAGATCATAGTATTTATGGTGATCAGAAGTATGGGGGTAGAGGGCATGGTAAGCCAATTGCTCTTTGGGCTTATAGTTTGAGTTTTGTGCATCCGATTTCTGGGGAGAGAATGGAGTTTAGGGTGTTGCCGGAATTTTGTGGGAGTTGGAGAATTTTGGAGTCTGTTTCTGGATTATAGAGTTTGAGTGGTTTGGAATTATTTTTACTTTTGCAGGTAGCCGTCAAAAAACTAAGAATGAGTATGGCGGTGGATATATTGTTTTTAAAATGTTTCCCAACAGCGCACAGAGAGTAATAATTTCTGGGTGTGAGAGTCGTTGGGGGGGATTGTTGGGAGAAAGTGTGTGGGCGTGGTGAGTTTTGTGGTGTGAGTGGGAAATTATAACTCTCTGTAGCTAGCCGGTCCCCACTTAAGCCACATTTTAAAAACAATATATCCACCGCCATACTCATTCTTAGTTTTTTGACTACTCTATGAAATTTTTTTGTGTGAAAGGGATTGAATGGTAATAATGTCGAAATTTGAGATACGAAAGTTGTTGAAAAGGTTGTGGTTGTGTTGTATAATATAAATATTAAGATATGTTATGAATTAAAATAGAAGATTACAGGAAAGTAATATAGGAATAATATAAAGAATGTACTAAAAATATTGTCAAAAAAATAAACATAGGAATGAAAGTAGAAAAAAATGGAATGAAAATAAATAAATTAGTTTTCATTCCATTTTTATATGTATATATGTAATAAATAGAAACAAAAAAGTTAAAAGGTATATCATTAGTTTAGAAATACAAAAGAGGTGAGCAAAAGTGATTGATAAATTTTGTGAATACCTAACAAATAAAATCCGTAAGGAAATGCCAGATGTTGATGATGAAAGAGCTGAGGTTATAAATTATGGGTTACAAATATTAATTGGAGAGATTCCAAAAACATTTATAATTGCTTTAATTGCATGGCTATTGGGGATGTTTAAATGGACTGCAATTTGCTATATATTGATGTTGCCATATAGAATGTATTCTGGTGGATTTCATCTAAAAACTCATATAGGCTGTATAGTTCGGAACAACAATAATGTATACTGGGAATGCCTATATAAGTCAGTTTTTTACTTTACCAATCTTATATAAAATCGTATATTCAATTTTTTTATGGATTTTTGCTATTGCAATGATTTACAGATATGCTCCAGCAGACACAGAAGATGTGCCGGTTATTTCTAAAAAGGAAAGAAAGAAAAGAAGAAACTTTTCATATGTAATAGTTACAATTATGATTGTTATAGGTTGTTTAATTAATAATAATATAATTTCAAATATTATATTAATTGGAGTTTTACTTCAAACTCTTACTATAACAAGAGTTGCATATAAACTTACTAACAATAAATATGGTTATGAAGAA
>CANRGM010000087.1 GCA_947630155.1 uncultured Clostridia bacterium | reverse complement strand
CATAGAAAATTAAGGGATAAGGCTATTACTAAATCTGCTTTAGATGATATAAAGGGAATAGGTAGTATGAAAAAGGCCATGTTGCTTAAGAAGTTTGGAAGTGTGGAGAATATTGCTAAGGCTGATGTGAGTGAGATTGCTAGTGTTAAGGGAATTAATGAGAAGTTGGCTTTGGAGATTAAGAAGAGTTTGGAGTAAGTGTTAGAGAAAAATAAGATAGTAAAAATTTTACTAAATATCAATATAAGAAGAAGGAGTTATAAAATGAATAATTATATGTTTCCAAATTATGAACACAGTATATTAAATACAATAAATTCAATTTTGAAATACTATAAAGTAGATACAAAATATAATGGATTATCAGAGTTAGATGAAAAGTTAAAAAGTAAATATAAAAATATAGTGTTGATTATATTAGATGGATTGGGGGATAAAAATTTAAGTTGGGTATCTCCAAATGGATTTTTTGTTAATAATAAACTTACAAAAGTTACTTCAGTGTGTCCATCAACTACAACTGCTGCATTGACAACATATTATTCTGGAAAACCTCCAATCGAAACTGGGTGGATTGCTATGTCACAGTATTTTAAGGAATATGGACGAGCTTTGGAAATGTTAAGAAGAGTTGATTCATATACTCATGAGCCTATTAAAAATGCTAGTAGGGATGTTTTTGAGTTGGTGAAATATACAACAATCTATGAGCAAATTGAAAAAGCATCTCCAAATGTTAAGGCATATGAGATTAATCCTACTTTTTGTGATTCTAGAAGTAAAAGAAATATTAATGCTGATAATATTGATATGATGTGTGATTCTATAAGGGCTTTATGTGAAAATAAAGATGATAATTTTATTTTAGCATATAGTGACAAGCCAGATACTTTATTACATAAATTTGGATGTAAATCTGATGAGGTTAAGAATTTTGTGCTTGATGCTGAGAAGAAGATTGAGAATTTGTGTAATGAGTTGAAAGGTACTAATACATTAGTAATTATTTCAGCAGATCATGGTCATAAAGATATAGAAAAAGTGTATAATGTGCTTGAAATGGCTGATATACAAGATTGTATTATAATGCCTCCTAGTTTAGAATCAAGAGTTGTTACATTTTGGGTAAAGGATGATAAAAAAGAGAAGTTTGAAAATTATTTTAAAGAGAATTTAAAAGATGAATTTATTTTATTTACTAAAGAAGAATTTTTACATAAAAATTTATTAGGGTTTGGTAATAAACATCCTAAAATTGAAGATTTTATAGGAAATTATATTGCAGTTTCTATTGGGGGTTCTATAATAAAACTTGGAACAGAAATTTCAATTGTAAGAGGAAAAAAATTATCAACTCATTGTGGATTTTCTCCAGATGAAATGGAGGTTCCTGTTGTTTGTGTGTAGAATGTTACGTAATAAAAAAATAATGGTACTTCAATTTTGAAGTACCATTATTTTTTGAGACATATTATGTCATAGTTTTGAGATTTTTTAGTCTGATAAACATTGTTCAGTATTTGTTTTTATTCTGTCGGGAAGTGAATGCCAATTGTTTTTTAGAGCAGTTAAAATTTCGTTTGTTGTTTGAAACATTAATTCTCTAAAAGGATGTGTTCTCCAATTCCATGCATCATCTGGTGTGATGCTATATTCTTCAGCCAAAAGTTGACGAATGAATTGCCGTGGGATATATACATTTGGATTATCATTGATAAACCAGGTGTTGTCATCATCACCACGAATCAAGAGATAGGAGTGCATATTGTACTTAGGCAGATCTGAAAAGCATATTTGCTTTAGAGTTAAGCCATAAAAGGACTGCACAATGCATGGAGTAATCATACTTGGAGCAATGTGTACATGAGAGTGTACAACAGAGTTTTTCGCTTTTCCGATTCCTGAATTTCCAGTACCATTTTCCCAAACCAGAAAGCTAGGAGAATTATAAGTGAGGTTTAAGATGTATTTTACATCATTTAAAACATCAATAAATTCCTCTCTTTCGGCATTATCAAGTTCTGCAATAGACATTACATGCTTGACAGGGATGATAAGAAGGTAGCCAGTGATGAATTCGCCAAGGGTAGGTATAACATAAAAGTTTGCACTCTTGTAAATCAGCTGTTCAGATTTGTTAGAAAAGAGCTTACAATAACTGCAATTAGTTATACCTGCAGATTTGTCAAGACCTGAGCTGTTTGATTTGTGGTCACCAATATCACAATCGTATTTGGTTGCGATATCTTGGAATTTTGATACAATGTCATCAGTAGTGATGTCAATGTAATCTGGCAGTGTTGGCAGTGAACCACTTGTGACTTGGATCCTTATGGGCGCTTCATGAATGCACTGTAAATCTGAGAGATTTTGGGTACATATGATGCTTTTGTTATTGTCGAAAACTTCTTGGGGAGTAGTGTTGGAAGTTTTGCTTCCAACAAATGTTGTTCCCTTAAATTGAAGGTCGGCAATGACTTTAGAAACATCAGAAGCTTGGCCAATTAGAACAAACAAATTCCGAGTTTTTTTCATTGCTAAAAATCCTTTCTGTAATTTATTTGCTGTTAAGCAAGTTGAATTATATTATTTTATTTTTGTAAATGCAATAGGGAGTTTGACATAAGTAGACATTTTTTTTGGGGGGGAGTGGATTGCTTTTGCAGGGGGTCGCTAGGAAGTGGATGAATAAGTAGACTTGTGGGGATATATATATTGTTTTGGAAATGCTTCCCAACAGCGCACAGAGAGTAATAATTCCTGAGTGAGAGAGTCGTTAGGGTGTATTGCTGGGAGAAAGTTTGGGGGCGTGATGAGTTTGGAGGTGTGAGTGGGGAATTATAACTCTCTGTAGCTAGCCGGTCCCCACTTAAGCCGCATTTTCAAAACAATATATATATCCCCACAAGTCTACTTATTCATCCACTTCCTAGCTACTCTGTGGTAATTTATTGCGTAGTTGTGGTAGTTTGTGTTATAATGTAGAAGATGGTAAAAAATAATTGGATTATGAGATAATATTGGATGTGAAATATTTCATAAATCTTGGGAGATAGACATATAATTTTAATAGTAGTGTTTTAAGGAGGAAGATTTATGGAATATACAAAAGATGTTGTTATTAA
>CANRGM010000086.1 GCA_947630155.1 uncultured Clostridia bacterium | reverse complement strand
TCAGAAAAAATGCTTATAAAAGAAGAAAATATGTATGGAGTTAAAGTACTTACTTATGACAATATAACATATAATATATATCCTGATGGATATAAGGAAATCATTAATTCTGTAGAAAGTATAGAAATTGATTCTTCTAATTATAATGGAACAACACAATTATTAATAAATGAGGCAAAGCAAAATTTAGAAACGTATTTTCAAAATATTAATGAAATTTTAAACATAACAAATAAATATAGAAACGAAGTTGGATTGAATCAACTAACTCTAGATAAAGAATTATGTGAAGCTGCTTCTGTAAGAGCCTTGGAGATGGCATATACAAGCAATTTATCACATATACGACCAGACGGAGCTAAGTGTTTTGTCGTTTTAAAAGACTTTGGTATTAATTATACTTGTGTTGCAGAAAATATTGCTGATGGATATAAAGATTCAGAAGATGTTTGCAATGCTTGGAAGAGTTCGGAAGGACACTACAAAAATATAATATGTAATAAATATAATAAAATTGGTATTGGGGTAGCTAAAAGTGTAGAAGGTAAATATTATTGGGTTCAACTTTTTTCAAATTAAACATAGAATCAACATACATTATAAGTATAATTAAAAAAATATAAGAGTATAAATAAACCTTAATTTGGAAACAATGTTAATAACATTTAAATCCAAAGGAGGTTTTTTATTTTGATAAACAAGGTTGAAATAGCTGGTGTAAATACGGCTAAATTACCTGTGCTATCAAATGAAGAAAAACAAGAACTATTAATCAAGATAAAAAATGGAGATAATGAAGCTAGGGAAACATTTATAAATGGAAACTTAAGACTAGTATTGTCTGTAGTACAGCGTTTTAATGGACGAGGAGAAAATGCTGATGATTTATTCCAAATAGGATGTGTAGGTTTAATTAAAGCAATAGATAATTTTGATATAAATCAAGAAGTACAATTTTCAACTTATGGAGTTCCTATGATAATAGGGGAAATAAGAAGATACTTAAGGGACAATAATTCAATACGAGTAAGCAGATCACTAAGAGACTTAGCTTACAAAGTACTAGCAATAAGAGATAGAGAATTAAAACAAAATCAGAGAGAAATATCTATAGAGGAAATTGCTAAAGAATTGGGAGTAGAAAAAGAAGAAATAACACTTTGCTTAGATGCAATTCAGCAACCAATATCACTTCAAGAACCTGTATATGGAGATGGTAGTGAAAACTTGTATGTTTTAGATCAAGTCAGAGATAAAAAAAATACAGATGAACTCTGGGCAGAAAACATAACAATTTCTGAAGCTATGAAAAAATTGAATGATAAGGAAAAAATGATAATAGGCAAAAGGTTTTTTGAAGGAAGAACACAAATGGAGGTCGCAAATGAAATAGGAATATCACAAGCGCAGGTATCTAGACTGGAAAAGAGTGCAATAAATCATATTAAAAGGATATACAAGTAATTGTTTATGTAATCTATTACTTGTTCTGTCAAAACTAAAAATAATGCAAGTATTTTTATAAATGCATTATTTTTTTTATTTTTGAAAATTTAACAGATAAAATGATCAAAGATATATCTTAATATGAACAAAGATAAGAAAGCATTAGTAGGTTTTATATATCCGTTAACCCTTTTTTGAGATATGAATATTATATAATAAGGAATTTTATAATTCTGTTATTTTATAGAAAGGATATGTATTATTATGAAGCGTATTTTATTAAGCTTTTTTATTTTAGTTTTTGCTATTGCATTATGTATACTACCAAATACAAATAATGTTTATGCTGCAACTGCAACTACGCCAACTTATAATGAATCATTTAATAAGGGAATAGGAGCATTTTATGCAAATGGAACCCCAGTAACAATTTATGACAATGCTGGAACTACAACTGTATATTGGGTTGGAGGAAAGCAGGAAATAAAAAATACTGCACTTATTTTTGGTGGTGGTGTAGAAGGAACATCATATGATACTGCTAGTATTATAATGGAAGGTGGTACAGTAGGGTCAATATATGCTGGAGGATATTCAATACAACCTGAAAATCCAGCAATTGTTAATAAATCAGAGATTGTTGTTAATGGAGGAACAGTTACAAATTCAGTTATTTCAGGTGGACTTTTATATTCACAAGTAGATAATGCGGTTGTAACTATAAATGGTGGAGAAGCAACTTTCGTAACAGGAGGAGGTATCGCATCATATTCTGTAGATGGAACTCCATATAACACAGGAACAGAAGCAGATCCACAAGCATCAGGAACAATAGTTAGAAATAGTGACATAACTATTAATAATGGAACTCTTTCAGATGTTTATGGTGGAGGTCAAGGATATTCTAACACAGAAGCGGTTACAGTAAATGTTAAGGGAGGTACAATGGATTATCTAACTGCTGGTGGTTCTAATGGATATACAGGCTCTGCAAATATAAATATTGATGGAGGAAGTGTAAATGTTTATCAATCTGCAAACAGGGGAACTGTAAATAACGTAAATTTAAAAATGACCAATGGTACAGTTACAGATATGTATGTAGGTGGAGAAAATGCTTATGATGTAACAGGTGTTCTAAACAATATAAAAGCTGAGTTATTAGGAGGAAGTATTACTAATTTGAATCCAGGTTTAAGCGGAGAAGTTCCACTTAATGTAGATGGAAAAGTATATTTTGTAGAATATAACAAAGGAGTAATACAAAACAATAATGTTCCAAATAGTCAAGAAATAGATATTAATCCTGAAACAAATGTCTTAATAATGTTGGCAATAATTGCAGGTTCTATTCTTGCTGTAATTGCATTTATATTATTAGTATTGTATGTTAGCTAAAACAATGTAATAAAAATAGTAAAATAGAAAGTGTGTAAGAGATACAAATGGCGAAGACAAATTTTATTAAATTAATGAAAATTTACTTCGCTTTTTGAAATAAAAAAATATTTTAACAAAGAATTAATTATATGTTTAATAATATAATATATAAAATAGTATGTGAAGGAGAGTGTATGTAATATGGCAAAAAGAGGGATGGACTTTAAAAGCAAAGAAGTTGTGAATATAACTGACGGGAAAAGACTAGGATTTGTTCAGGATGTATGTGCTGATTTAGAAACAGGTAAAATAACTTCAATTATTGTCCCTGGAGGAAATAAAATTTTAAATATGTTTACAAATGAAAATGATATAGTAATTAGTTGGGATAAAATAAA
>CANRGM010000085.1 GCA_947630155.1 uncultured Clostridia bacterium | reverse complement strand
AAATTAAAGAAATTTTTCGTAAAACCTTGCAAAAAAAGATAAAAACTGATATAAATTTGTTATGGAGAATAAGTCAAAAGAGGAAAGAGCGTATGAAGTTATTAGAATATAAGCAATATGATAATTCGAGTGAAGAAAGATCATTAAACAAGAAGAAAGTATTAGTAACTATCATAATAATATTAATAATACTTATTGTATCAATGATATTTACTGCATATGTATCAAGTTCAAAAGTTAGAAATTTTATGGATAAATACATATTGTTCAAAAATATAAATGAAAACGACTTAGCATACATAAATATAGACGCAGACAAAAATGTATACACATACGCATTTTACAATTATATAGTTATATTAGAGAACAATAAACTTACATTATATGATTCATCTGGAAATAAAGTAGAGAGTTTTGATATAAATATTAGTTCACCTATTTTTGCAACTCAAGATAACTATTTAGTAGTTGCAGAAAAAAATCAAGATAAATTATATTTAATTAAAGATAAAAAAATTGTATGGGATAAAAATGTAGAAGGACAGATTACAAGAGTTAATGTAAATCAAAATGGATATGTTTCTGTTATAGTTGCAGGGACTAGCTATAAATCAGTAATAACAACATATGAGGAAAATGGCTCAGAAGTATTTAAAACATTTCTGTCTAATACTTTAGCTATAGATGTTGATATATCTAGAGATAACAAATACTTAAGTTTTTGTGAAATGGACTTATCTGGAACTCTTATACAATCTAAAGTAAAAACAATTTCAATTGATAATGCAAAACAAAATCCAGATAATGCAATTATTTATACATATGAAATACCATCAAACACATTGGTTACAAATTTGGAATATCACGAAAGAGACACACTTCTATGCTTATGTGACAGTGAAGTATACTCACTAAAAAATGGAGCTTTAGAGGCCATATCTAATATAGATGAAAGTAATATCGCATTTTGCGGAATTCAGCTAAATAAAAGCTATTTTAAAATTCTGGAAAATAGTAATGGTATAAATAACCAAAATTCAAATGTTGAAATATTTAATACAACAAACAATAAAACATACACATATTCAATTAATGGAATTGCGAAAGAAGCATATGCAAAAGATGGCGTAATTGCTGTTAATTTGGGCTCACAAATATATTTTCTAAACGAAATGGGCTGGCTTATAAAAAAATATTCTTCTAATCAAGAAATAAGAGGAGTAGTAATTTCAGATAATATTGCTGGAATAATTTATAGGAATAAAATTGAATTTTTGGGATTATAAAAAGTTTATGGGAATCTTAATAAAAACCTAAATTCTAACAAAGGAGAGTATGATTTCAATAATCATACAAAAAGTGAATTATGTTTATAGTAGTGGATTTAGTAATTGTAGCAATTATATTGCTTTGTGTACTTATGGGGTATAAAAGAGGACTAACGGGATGCTTAGTAAAATTATTAGCTTTTTTTATTGCATTAGCTGTAGCAGTTATTTTGTTCAAGCCAGTGTCAGCTATTATTATAAATAATACACAAATTGATGAAAAGATTCAAACTTCAATAGTAGAGGTATTTGAATCAGAAGATTCAGAAAGTGAAGAAGATCAAAATAATTCACCTATTATGAAATATGTATCTGATGAAATTGAAAGTGCAACAGAGGAAAAGAAGAAAGAAATAGTTAATAATGTAGCACAAGATACTTCTGTAAAAATAGTAAATATATTAGCATTTATTTTGTTGTATATACTAGCTAGAATTTTATTGATATTTGTGAAATTTATAGCGAACATAATAACTAAGTTGCCAATAATAAAACAATGTGATAAAATTGGTGGTGTATTGTATGGAGTATTACAAGGTTTATTAACTGTATTTATTTTACTTGCCTTAATTACATTTATATCAACAATAGTAAATCAATATGGATTATTAGAAATGATAAATAAATCTTACATTGGAAGTATTCTATATAATAATAATATATTATTGAAAGTTATATTTTAATGATTTATATAAAGAAAATTTTTAATTGATTTATAAAATTAGGAGTGAGTTCTTTGAAAAATAATAAAGGAAAAAACACTGATAAATCAAAAAAATCAGTGAATAATGATCAAAAGAAAAAGATAGATACGCAAAAAGAAAAGGAGTCAATTTTTCAAGAGGTAACCTTGAATCTAGGATACATGGATGATAAGGATAATAAAAAGAAAAAAAAGAAGAAGAAGAAAAAAAATAAAGTATTAAGAGCTATACTAGCTATTATATTGATAGGTTTTATAGTATTAATAGGTGTATTTGTAAAAAGGATGAATGAAAATGGCTGGACTATGGGAGGTTTTGTAGCTACAATTTTAGGACATGATTCAAACACACTTTCTAAATTGCCTAGAGTGAACATCTTACTTATTGGACAAAGCCAAAATTTAACAGATACATTATTGGTTTGTACATATGACCCTAAAACACAAGATTTAGGAATGTTATCAATTCCAAGAGATACTTTTGTTGGAAGAAACAAAAAAAATGCTACTGCTTCAGATAAAATTAATGCATTATATCAAATAAATCCAAACAAATTGCTATCAAAAGTTAATGAAATAACTGGATTGGATATTAAATATTATGTAAAAGTAGATACTAAAGGTTTTAGAGATTTAGTAGATAGTGTTGGAGGTATATATTTTGATGTCCCTATGGATATGGATTATGATGATGCATCACAAAAATTACATATACATTTGAAAGAAGGATATCAATTATTAAATGGAGATAAAGCTGAACAGGTAGTTAGATTTAGACATAATAATGATGGTAGTTCATATTCACAGGAATATGGAGATCAAGATATAGGAAGAATGAAAACACAGAGAGCATTTATTACAGAGGTTATTAGGCAATTAGCTAAAAAGGAGAATATAACTAAGGTTGATGATTTTATTAAAATTGCTAACGAAAATGTTACTACTAATTTTAGTTTATGGAATTTGAAAGACTATGCTCCTTATGTATTAGACCTAAACCTTGAAACAATTGCAACAGAAAGTCTTCCAGGTACAACCGAAAAGATTAATGGATTGTGGTTTTACACTCATAATAAAAAGCAGACAGAAGAAATTGTAAAAGAGATGTTTAAAACTGAACTAACTGCAGAACAAGAAAAAAATGCAAATATTAAAGTTAATATATTAAATGGTACAAATGATGCTTCAAATTTAGATAATGTAGAAAGCCTTTTAAAGGAAAGTGGATATACTGTTGTATCAACAGGTAATACAACAGCAAATAAAACTAC
>CANRGM010000084.1 GCA_947630155.1 uncultured Clostridia bacterium | reverse complement strand
AACGACCCTCATACTCAGAAATTATTACTCTCTGTGCGCTGTTGGGAAGCATTTTCAAAACAATATATATCCACTGGTTAAATGCTTAATTCACTTTCAGGCGGCCTCCTGCAAAAGCCAAAAAACTCTAAGCCTCACCACTCACATAACTATCAGAAGGCGGATACACATACTCATCTTCCGGAGCACTAGTTTCTTTCATATTTGTGACTTTGATAACCGGAATATCCCCATGATAAAAACCTTTCTCAATAATACCCTCAGCCTCAACCCAAGCACCATCTTCAAAATTATCAGCATTGTCACACTCACACAAAAACCCAACCACAACAGCTTGATTATCCGAAGAAATAATCATTTCTCTAGCTAAAACAAATTGACACTCCTCAAAATCATAAAGTCTATAAACAAAACCAGTAAACTTAATTTCTTTCCCAACATATTTATCAATATTTTCATGAGAGTCCTTCAAAATATCTGTATAATTACCAACATTAACCTCCACCTGAGAAGTATCAACTTCATCATTTACCCTAACCCTAGAAGTAGAATCATAAAATCTATAACCAACAACAATAAAAACAATTACCAAAATTAATACAACCATAGTAACACCAAGCTTTTTAATCCATGAACTACCTAATTTTACATTACATACAAACATACAAACACTACCTTTCTTAATAAAAATTATATTATATTAAGAAAAAATTATGATTTTTCTTGCGAAAATTTTATATTAGTGATATAGTACATATAAATTGTATGAAAAATAAAAATACATAAGATAGAAAGGAAGAAAAAGCAATGAGTTTTTTAAACAAAATATTTAAAAGTTACAGTGAAAAAGAAGTAAAAAGAGTCATGCCTTTAGTTGACAAAATCAACGGTTTAGAAGGCGAAATGGAAAAATTATCTGATGGAGAGTTACGTAATAAAACAAATGAATTCAAAGATAGACTTGCTAAAGGTGAAACTTTAGATGATTTACTTCCAGAGGCTTTTGCGGTTGTTAGAGAAGCATCTAAAAGAGTTTTAGGATTACGCCACTTTGATGTTCAATTAATAGGTGGTATAATATTACATCAAGGTAGAATTGCCGAAATGAGAACAGGTGAAGGTAAAACTTTAGTTGCTACATTACCAGCATATTTAAATGCATTAGCAGGAGAAGGAGTTCACATAATAACAGTAAATGATTACCTTGCTAAAAGAGATAGTGAATGGATGGGAAAGGTATATAGATTTCTTGGTTTATCTGTAGGATTAATTATAGCAGGAATGAAACCAAATGAAAAACAAGAAGCATATAATTGTGATATAACATATGGTACAAACAATGAATTCGGATTTGACTATCTAAGAGATAACATGGTTATATATAAAAATCAATTAGTTCAAAGAAAACTAAGTTATGCTATCGTAGATGAGATAGATAGTATTTTAATAGATGAGGCTCGTACACCTCTTATTATATCAGGTAGAGCAAATAAATCTTCTGATCTTTATAAAAAAGCAGATTCTTTTGTAAGAAAATTACAAGCTAAAGTTATAGTAGAAGAAGATGTTAAAGATGAAGCACAAGCAGAAGATAATGAAAATTATGACTATATAGTAGATTTAAAGGCAAAATCTGCTACATTAACACAAAAGGGTATTGCAAAAGCAGAAGAAGAATTCCATTTGGAAAATTTCAATGATTTGGAAAACTCTGAATTAGTTCATAATGTAAATCAAGCATTACGTGCTTATGGAATAATGAAAAAAGATATAGACTATATCGTAAAAGATGGAGAAGTTTTAATTGTAGACGAATTCACAGGTCGTATAATGTATGGAAGAAGATATAACAATGGATTACATCAAGCTATTGAAGCAAAAGAAAAAGTTAAAATAGCAGATGAATCTAAAACACTTGCAACAATCACATTCCAAAACTACTTCAGAATGTATGATAAATTATCTGGAATGACTGGTACTGCTATGACAGAAGAAGCAGAATTCCAAGAAATTTATAAATTAGATGTTATAGAAATTCCTACAAATAGGCCATTAATAAGAGAAGATGCTCCAGATATAATTTATAAAAATGAAGATGCTAAATTCAGAGCAGTTATAGAAGATATCAAAGAAAGTCATGAAAAAGGACAACCAGTTCTAGTTGGTACAGTATCTATCGAAAAATCTGAAAAATTAAGCAAAATGTTAAATGAAGCAGGAATTAAGCATACAGTATTAAATGCTAAACAACATGAAAAAGAAGCTGAAATAGTAGCACAAGCCGGAAAGTTCGGTTCAGTTACAATTGCTACAAACATGGCAGGTCGTGGTACTGATATTATGCTTGGAGGAAACAGTGAGTATTTAGCAAAACAAGAAATGAAAGCACAAGGTTATTCAGAAGATCAAATAGAAGAAGCTACAGCTTTCAATGAAACAACAGATGAGGATGTATTATCTGCAAGAGCTAAATTTAAAGAATTAGAAAACAAATATAATGAAGAAATTAAAGATGAAAAGCAAAAAGTAATTGATGCTGGTGGTTTAAAAATCATAGGTACAGAAAGACATGAATCAAGACGTATAGATAATCAGTTGCGTGGTCGTTCTGGTCGTCAAGGTGACCCAGGTTCTTCTAAATTCTATATAGGATTAGATGATGACCTAATGAAAATATTTGGTGGAGATAAAGTTACAAAAATATATGACACATTAGGCGCAGATGAAGATATGCCAATACAATCTAAAATACTTTCAAGTACTGTTGAAACTGCTCAAAAGAAAGTTGAAGGAAAGAACTTTAGTATAAGAAAAAATGTATTGAACTATGATGATGTTATGAATACACAAAGAGAAATCATATACAAACAAAGACGTGAGGTTCTTGATGGAGAAAATATTAAAGAAAATGTTATCAATATGATGGATTCTACTGTAGAAGGAATAGTTTCAGCATTTAGTGATGAAGAATTTGTTTTAATTGATGAAGCTTTTATAGCAGAAGTTGAAAATACATTAGGACTTTCTGCAGAAGCATTAGGACTAAAAGAAGGCGAAAAAGCAAATCCACAAGAATTAACAGAAAAAATCAAAGAAGCAGTTCATGCAAAATATGAAGAAAAAGAAAAAATGGCTGGTTCTGAAGATTTAAGAGAAATTGAAAGAATTATAACATTAAAAGTAGTTGATGACCAATGGATGGAACATATTGATAACATGGATGAGTTGAAAAATGGTATCGGTCTTCGTGCATATGGACAAAAAGATCCAGTTGTTCAATATAGGATTGAAGGTTTTGATATGTTTGATGAAATGGTTGAAAATATCAAAATAGATATTACAAAGGCATTATTACACTTAGAAAAATCTGACAATGTTCAAAGAAAAGAGTCTGCTGAAATAACTGATGCAAGCTTAAGAGATACAGCTATTAGTCTAGTTGATGGAAGCATTACACCTAAAGAGGGTGGTCTTAATAAGACTGTTGTTAATAAGGAACCTAAGATTGGAAGA
The DNA here is from genome assembly GCA_947630155.1 of uncultured Clostridia bacterium. GTDB lineage: Bacteria > Bacillota > Clostridia > TANB77 > CAG-508 > CAG-492. The sequence goes on along the minus strand of CANRGM010000084.1, from coordinate 8 downwards.
AATGATCC
>CANRGM010000083.1 GCA_947630155.1 uncultured Clostridia bacterium | reverse complement strand
TCTACACCAGTCAACAAACTACCAGCAGCCTTCTTAATCACATTTTCAACCTCTTTAGATTCAATACTTTTATCCATAACAAAAGCCAAATCTTTCTTAATAGCAGGGAATTTTGATATTTCTTTAAATTTCATCTTACCAGTTCTTTTATCAAGTAATCTATCTAAATTAATTTCCAAAACATATACATCATCATTTGTTACCTGTGGATGTAATTTTGCAATAACACCTACAATATCATTATTAACTGATATATCTGCACATTGACCAGGATGAAATTCTTTTACCCCATTTCTCATATGTACAAAACTATATCTATTTCCATATCCCAAATAATCCAAAATTTCTTCTGCAATACCCTTAATAATATAAAAATCAACATTTTGCTTTTTACCTAATTCCAAGTAATATTCTCCAGTCATTAATACACATAATTTATTATTTTCTCCGTACTCTTCTCCCCTTTTAAAGAAACCTTTTCCTATTTCAAAAATAGATACATCTTTTATATTACGAGCTTTATTATACTTATAAGTTTTTACCATTGAAGGAATTAAACTATATCTCAAAGTATTTCTATCCTCAGTCAATGGGTCTAGCAATTTCAATGTAGTAAAATCTTCACTTGTATATTTATCAGCCTCATTTTCATTTACTAACACATATGTTAAAGTTTCGTTTAGACCCAAAGAAACCATTTTATTTCTAATTTCTCTAATTGTTTTATTATATGAACCTGCTTTCATTGGAAGTACTGGCAATGTACCTTTAATATTATCAACTCCATAAATACGACCAACTTCCTCAATCAAATCCTCTTTTATACTAATATCTAATCTTCTTTTTGGTACTAATACACGAATATTACCATCTTCAGCATATCCAGTAAATTTAAGTCTTTTAAACACATTAATTACATCATCTTCAGAAAGATTAGTTCCTAAAACATCATTTATATTATCAACTGTAATCAATATTTCCTTATCTTGTTTATCTGTTCTATCAAATACACATAATCCAGAAATTATAGTTGCATCCGCATATTTTTCTAATAAATGACACGCTCTTTCAACTGCCATATATGTTCTATTTGGATCTAAACCTTTTTCAAATCTATTACTAGCTTCACTTCTAACGATTTTATTAGAAGTCTTTCTAACTTTTACACCATCAAATATTGCTGACTCAATAATAATATTTTTTGTATAATCCTCAACTTCAGTTGTCAATCCACCCATTACACCAGCTAACCCAATAGGCTCATTATCTGTTGCAATTACTATATCATTTTCATCTAAAGATCTTTCAATAGTATCAAGAGTAGTTAGCTTTTCACCATTTTTTGCCATCCTTACAACAATTTTTTTCCCTAGTCTATCTGCATCATAAAAATGTAATGGTTGACCTACTTCTAGCATTACATAGTTACTAATATCAACAACATTATTTATAGGTCTTATTCCAGAAGCAATCAACCTATTTTTTATAAATGTAGGACTTTCTTTTATAGTAACATTTTCAACTTTCTTTGCTAAAAACAAACTACAATTATCTGTTTGAATATCTACTTTAAAAGAATTTGTAATATTATACCCAGTTTCATTATGTGATAAATCTATTGATTTTACAGGTTGATTATATATAGCACCAACTTCATATGCCATACCCAAAATACTTAATAAGTCACCCCTATTAGCAGTAAGTTCAAAATCAATAACTCCATCATCCATTCTCATAAACTTAATTGGATCTGCCCCAATAATTGCAGTATCAGGTAATTCATGAATTCCTTCTTTATCTTCTGGCTTCAAGAATTTAGATTCTAAACCTAATTCAGCCATTGAACACAACATACCATTAGACTCAACTCCTCTAATTGTCCCTTTTTTAATTACTACATCACCTGGTAAAACTGCCCCAGGCAAAGCCACTATAACCTTTATACCTTTTCTAGCATTTGGTGCCCCACAAACAATCTGTAAAACCTCTTTCCCAACATCAACCATACACACATGCAAATGATCAGAATCAGGATGCTCCTCACAAGACTTAATTTCTCCAATAACAAGATTACTAGCTTCAATAAGTTTCCCCGCATAATCATACTCATTACCAACCCTAGTCATATCCTCAGCCAAAGTCCTAACATCCACATCTACATCAACATAATCCTTCAAAAAATTCACACTTAACTTCATCTTTCATCCTTCCTTTCTTTCTAACTCACTCCCAGCAATTTGATAAAACGATACCTCAAAGAATGTGCCACTCCAAACTTATTCGGAGAAATAAATATATTATTCCGCAGTGTAGTGCGCAGTTTGGCGCCCCCACCTACCGTTTTCCTCAAAACCCTAACGCCAGCAAACGAACGAAGGAATAATATATTTATTTCTCTCGGCCAAAAAACCTCCAAGCACATTCACCTCCCAAACTAATCCATCCTATCAAATTGCCCCAAAAATCTCACATCATTCGTATACAAATATCTCATATCCGTAATCCCATACTTAAACATAGCCAATCTATCAATACCAGTTCCAAAAGCGAAACCTCCATAAACCTCAGGATCATATCCATTCATCTTCAAAACATTTGGATGCACAATTCCTGAACCTAAAAGTTCAATCCAACCAGTCTTTTTACATAAAGAACATCCTTTACCTCCACAATTGAAACAAGTAACATCAACCTCATATGATGGTTCTGTAAAAGGGAAGTAACTAGGTCTAAATCTTAACTCTGTACTCTCACCAAGCATTTTCTTCATAAAAACCTCAAGAGTTCCTTTCAAATCAGCCAAAGAAACATGATTCTCTTTTTTATCAATTACCAAACCTTCAACCTGGTTAAATTGATGAGAATGTGTTGCATCATCCTCTCTCCTATAAGTTTTCCCAACGCAAATCATCCTAATTGGATCATTTCCACCTTTTCTTAACATTTCTCTAGCCTGAACAGCTGAAGTTTGAGTTCTTAATAAATACTCATTTGTAATATAAAAACTATCTTGCATATCCCTAGCAGGATGCCCCTTTGGCAAATTCAATCTTTCAAAACAAAACTCATCTGTTTCTAACTCTGGACCCTCTACAACATCATATCCCATTGACACAAATAAATCCTCTATCTGCTCTATTGTTCTATTTAAAGGATGTTTACTACCTCTTCTAATCTTCTTACTTGGCAAAGTAATATCAATTGTCTCATTTTCCAACTTTTTATTTAATTTCTCTTCCTTAAAAGCTTCCTCTTTCTCTGAGATTAGACTTTCTAATTCCTCTTTAACCTTATTAACCAAATTACCTATAATTGGTCTTTCCTCAGCAGACAAAGCTCCCATTCCTCTCAGAATAGAAGTCAATTCTCCCTTCTTTCCCAAATATTTTACACGCAATTCATTAAGTTCCTTTATATCATTTGCATTTGATATCTCAGAAATTGATTTTTGCTTAATTTCTTCAATCTGTTCTTTCATATAAATTTCTCCCCTTATATAAATTTAGATTTTTTAAGGATTAATCTATAAACCTTT
>CANRGM010000082.1 GCA_947630155.1 uncultured Clostridia bacterium | reverse complement strand
AAGGTGTTATAGTAAAAAATACAGCTGCTAGAAAAAAATCAAATTTAGCAAAAAAATTAAATGCAATTAATGCATAAAGTACGTAAAAAATTGTGCACAGTTTTTTACAATTTATATGTTAAATAAAGCATAAAAAAGCAACCATTTACTGAACTGAGGTATCTTTCAGTAAATGGTTGCTTTTTATTTATTACAGACTCACAAAATTTTAAAATATATCTTTCATTATATTGTTGAATGCAATGCCACAAATTACGAAACCAACTATGTAAAATAAGCTAGATTTAAATATTGAAATACCTATGTAATAAGAAGTAGGATTACTAGTAAAAATATATGTAATCAATATAAGCCCTGCTAATATACAAAATATAAATGAAAATCTAATCCCATATTTCATAATCTTAATAATTTTTTTGTCTATATCCCTTACATTTTTCTTTATTTCCTGAATATTCATAATATCCACTCTTCTTTCTAATCATAATAATACCTAAATATATATTAACATAATTCAAGTACTATAATCAAATGTAATTTTTACCAAATCCTAATACTTGCATAGGCTCTCTTAAATTTTATTGATTTCTTCCACAAACATCTTATTAAGCATTCCAGGATTAGCTTTACCCTTAGTCTCCTTCATAGCTTGACCGACCAAGAAGCCAATAGCCCTATCTTTTCCACCTTTATAATCTGCAACAGATTGAGGATTAGCTTCAAGTATTTTCAATACAACATCTCTAATAGCTCCCTCATCAGAAATTTGAATCCATCCATTTTCTTTTATAATAATCTCTGGATCCTGTGGATTTTCAAATAATTCAGTAATAACCTTTTTTGCTATAGCAGAACTAATAGTTCCTTTATCAATTAATTCCACAACTTTTGCAAGTTGACTTGCAGTAAACGGAATTTGATCTGCTTCCATTTCTTTTTCATTTAATATTCTTGAAATATCAGATAAAATCCAGTTTGCTACAGCTTTAGCATTTCCACATTCCTTAAGTGCCCCTTCAAATAAATCTGATAAATATTTTGAAGCTGTTAATAATCTAGAATCTTTCTCTGATAACTCATATTCAGTCAAATATCTCAATTTTCTACTTTCAGGCAACTCAGGCAATTCTTTTTTCACATTTTCAATGTATTCATCAGACAAACGAATTGCAACTAAATCAGGTTCTGGGAAATACCTGTAATCATCAGCATTTTCCTTATCTCTCATTGGGAAAGTCTTTCCTGATACTTCATCCCATCTTATAGTAGTTTGATAAACAGTTCCCCCATTTTCTATTACTTCAATTTGTCTTTCAGCTTCATATTCAATTGCTCTTACTATTGACCTAAAAGAACTCATATTTTTCATTTCTGTACGAGTTCCAAATTCATTAGTTCCTTTTTTCCTTACAGAAACATTTACATCTGCACGAAGTGAACCCTCCTGCATTTTACAATCTGAAACCTCAATATATTCAAGTATGGATTTGATTTTTCTCATATATCTTTCAGCTTCTTTTGCAGAACGCATATCAGGCTCAGAAACTATTTCTATTAAAGGCACTCCTGCTCTATTTAAATCTACCAAACTCCCTGAACCAAATTCATTATGATTTAATTTACCAGCATCTTCCTCAATATGTATCCTTAAGATTCCGATTTCTTTTTTATTACCTTCATCATCTTCAATTTCTACAGCCCCATGATTACAAAGTGGTTTATCAAATTGAGAAATCTGATATGACTTAGGTAAATCAGGGTAATAATAATTTTTTCTATCATTTTTACTATCTTTTGAAATTGTACAACCTGTCGCCAATCCTGCTTTTACTGCATACTCAACCACCTTTTCATTTAAAACTGGAAGTGTTCCAGGCATTGCCATACAAATTGGACAACAATGAGTATTAGGTTCTCCTCCAAATTCTGTAGGACAACTGCAGAATATCTTTGTTTTTGTACTAAGCTCTGCATGTATTTCTAGTCCTACTATTGTTTCATAATCACTTCTTGACATTATTTTCACTCCTTATTTTTTAAATGTTGGCTTAAAATTCTCTCTGAATTTTGTTGCCTGCTCATATGTGTATGCAGTATTTAGTAAAGTTGCTTCACTAAATCTATTTCCTATTAACTGCATACCAATTGGCATTCCGTTACTATCAACACCGCAAGGTACTGATATTCCTGGTAAACCTGCAACATTTACAGATACTGTACAAATATCTGCTAAATACATTTCCAATGGATTATTTGACCTTGTTCCAACCTCAAATGCAACTGTTGGTGATGTAGGTGTCAAAATAACATCATATTTTTCAAATGCCTTATCAAATTCTTTCTTTACTAAGGTACGAACTTGTTGTGCTTTTTTATAATAAGCATCATAATATCCGGAACTTAACACATATGTACCAAGAATAATTCTTCTTTTTACCTCATCTCCAAAAGCTTCACTTCTTGAATTTTTATACATATCTTCTAAATTTTCATAATTTTTAGTTCTATATCCATAACGAATTCCATCAAATCTTCCTAAATTTGAACTTGCTTCGGCACATGCAATTATATAATATGTAGCTAACGCATACTCAGCTATATCTAAAGAAAATTCTTCAACCTCGGCTCCTAATTCTTTATATTTTTCTATAGCTTTTTGTAAACTTTCTTTTACTTCATTATTAATTCCTTCTCCATATAATTCTCTAGGAATTCCTATTTTCAATCCTTTTACATCATTCTTCAAACTTGCAACATAATCTACTTTAGGCATGTCCAAAGATGTAGTATCTTTTTCATCATGACCTACTAAAATATTTAATAACATAGCACTATCTTTTACATCTTTTGTTATTGGACCAATTTGGTCAAGTGATGAAGCAAATGCAACCAAACCATATCTAGATACTAAACCATAAGTTGGCTTTAATCCAACAACACCACAAAAAGCAGCTGGTTGACGAATAGATCCACCTGTATCACTACCTAAAGCCCAAGGTACTAAATTTGCAGCTACAGCAGCTGCTGAACCACCTGAAGATCCTCCTGGAACTTTATTTAAATCCCAAGGGTTTCTTGTTTTAGCCAAAGCAGAATATTCTGTTGAAGCTCCCATGGCAAATTCATCCATATTCAATTTCCCTAAATTTACTAAATTTTCATCATTAAGCCTTTCCATAACAGTTGCATCATAAGGAGATATAAAATTTTCTAGCATCTTAGAAGCACATGTTGTTCTAACACCTTTAACACAAATATTGTCCTTAATTCCAATTGGAATTCCAGCCAATTCTGACTTTATTTCTCCTTTATTTACCTTATTCTCTATCTCTTTTGCCTTTTCCGAAGCTTCATCAGTTAATGTAGTAATAAAACAATTTACATCATTTTCTTTCTCATTAATCCTATCAACATAAGCCTTAGTTACTTCACTAATTGTCAATTTTTTATTCTTAATTTTCTCCTGAAGCTCATGAACTGTAAGTTCTGTAATCTCCATCAAATCTCCTCCTTAAAATATATTCTTGCTTTTATAGAGTAGTCCAATAGTACTAGTTATGTAACGTGATAAAATATATTAATATGCAGTAGAGTGCGCAGTTTGGCGCCCCCACCTAATGTCTTCCACAACATCCAAGCGCCAGCAAACGAACGGAATATTAATATATTTTATCACGTTACATAACTAGTACTATTGGACGGCTCCCCCAA
>CANRGM010000081.1 GCA_947630155.1 uncultured Clostridia bacterium | reverse complement strand
GAGGAAGTGGCTAGAATTTGTGGGAAGAGGTATTATGATGAGGTTTTGGTAAAATGTAAAAATATTGTGGCACAAAGCACTTTGGATAAGTTGGGGAGAGTGGGAAATATTAAAGGTGCTTTTTCAGCGGGAGATAATTCATGTGATATTAAAGGGAAAAATGTAGCTTTGTTTGATGATATATTTACAACAGGGGCAACTACTAATGAGTGCGGAAAGGTTTTAAAGCAGATTGGGGCAGGGAGTGTGGGGATTTTTACTTTGGCGAAGGATTGAGTTTTTTAGAGTAGTCGCCCGAGAAAAAATAATAAAAATAAAAAAAGATTGATAATTATTATTTCTAATGTTATTATATAGTAAGTAAAAAATATAATTATATATGGGGGATGAAAAATGAATAGATCAGAATTAAAAAAAGAAGCAAAAGAAACATTAAGAGGAAGATGGGGGATTGCGATTGGAATTATTGCATTATACATGGTAGTATCACTTGCTATATCAATGATAGCTGCATATATTCCTGGAATTGGAGGTATTGCATCAATAGTAATTACAGTTCCATTAGCATATGGTTTTGTTGGGCAAATAATTAAATTCTCAAGAAGAGAAGAAGTGGGATATTTCGATTTCTTCACAATAGGATTCAAGAATTTTAGTAGAACATTTTCTATTTTTGGAAATACATTATTAAAAATTTTACCATTTCTTATTATCTATATAATCGCTTCAGTCTTGTTTGCTGTAGCTTTAGTATTTGTAGCTGCCTTTTCATTATCTGGAACTATAGCATCTGTGACTTTGGTATCACCGGAACTACAATCTGAAATTACTAATTATTTTAGCGGTTTCGCTACAGGAATAGGTATTCTTGTAATAATTTTAATTGTGTTAGCAATAATTTGGTTAATTGCAGTTATAGCATTAGCAGTAAGATATTATTTATATACATTAGCAAATTATATAGGAAATGATAACCCTGAAATGACAGGAAAAGAAGCGGTAGAAAAAAGTGCTGAACTAATGAAAGGTCACAGATGGGAGTATTTTGTATTATCATTATCATTTCTTGGCTGGGCCATTCTAGCTTCATTTACATGGGGAATTGGTTATTTGTGGTTAGTACCTTATATTCAAGTTACAACAGTTAAATTCTATGAACATGTTGCCGGAATTAATAAAGAAAATACAACTGATAATGATATTGTTGAAATTCAATAAGAAAAAACAAGAGAATGAGCAAATTACGCTCATTCTCTTATAACTTTTTTCGTAATAATATTTCTTTTCGAGTCATTCATTTTATCAATATCTTCACTTCTATCAGAAATTATAATATATTCATTCTTGTTATCAAATTTTATTTCTAAAGATTTGGTATAATTGCTATTAGTAATTTCATTTATGATTAAACTTGCATTACAAGAATTTATAGTCTCATATGTAGTTATCAAACCTATTCCAGTACCGCCTTCATCTTCATGTGTAGAAGATGGTTTCAAACCAAAATTTAATAAAGTGTCTATGTTAAAAGGTACACCACTATCAAAGATACATAACTCATACGAATCATCTTTTATTCCGAATACCAGCATAATGCTTTTATAATCATTTGAACTATGATTTATAGCAATAATAGCATTTCTTATTAGATCACCAAGTAATGTTTCTAATTGGCTTTTGGATATAAAGTTATCTAAGATATATTGAATATTGCAATCTGTTTTAATAACAAGTTCAATGTTACTTTTAGAACATTCTGATTGCATATAAGATAACATATCATCTATTTCGGTAATGTTAGTTTTTACAAGAGATGGAGTAGCCTTTATTTTAGAATTATACTCATCTGAAAGATTATTTATTCTATCTAAAAGTTCTCCATAATCTTCACCATATTCAGTATTAAAAGATTGTTTTTGTAAATAAATTAAATCATCCAGCTTTTTATTTAATGCTTCTTGTCTGTGATAAAATTCGTGATTGGATTTTATTAATTTTTGTTTTTCTTCGAGTGCGGTTGCTAGTTTATATTTTGTTTCATATAATTCTTGTTCATATTCTTTTAAAGTTTTAATTTGTAATTTTTGCTTTTGATATAAAATAAAAGATTTTTGAATTATAATAACAACAGCTATTATTAAAATAATAAAACAAGTAATTAAGTAATTTGTTGGCATTTGTGAAAGATTACCAACAAAAAAATACATAACTACTATAATCGTATTGATGGTTAAAACAAAAATATATAAATGATCATTTCGTTTCCTGTTTTGTACAAAAGGAAAGCCGTTTGTAAATCGTTTTATTTTGAAAAAACAATAAACTAAAATAAAATTTAAAGAATATATAAATAAGAAAGTAATAGGATTGGTATATTCTAAATTGGTAAGAGTAAGCGAAAACAAAAGCACAAGTATACTTGAAATAATAGATGCCGAAAAGGTTATAGCCATAGAGAATATAGTTATGATGAAAGAGTATTCAAATGATGTCTTGGTTAATTTAAAAAATATGAAACTATACAAAAAATACATCATAAGTATTCTAAAAATCAAAGATGTATAGTTTTGAAATATAATTTGAATAAAAGTTAGAGCTAAATTTATTAATATGATACTTATTTTATTTAGTTTATTAAAACTCTTGTAGTTAATAATTTTTATATATGCAAGACTAACACAAAAATTTAATACTATAAATTTTATAAAACTATCAATTATTGTTATATTCATAAAATCTCCTTTACCATATAAAATAATATTTAATGTTATTATACTACAAAAAGAAAAAGCAATCAAATTTTGATTGCTTTTTCTTTGTTGAGAGCTTAGTACAGACCTGTGATCCATCTAAGTGCTTCCCAGAACTTATCCCACATATGTCTCACTCCTTCATATATTTTTTGCACTATTTAGTGCTTAAATAAAGGATAACATCAGCCTATATATTTTTTACTGAAAATGAGGAATACAAAGCATATCAATTTATTTCAAATATATAATAAAATATGATAAAATATGACAAATATATGCTTATATGAAAAAAATATAAAAAAGAGATATAAATAATTAGAAATAAAATAATGTGAAACTCATGTAATACTTGTAATTAAGCAAAAATTTAGGTAGATGTCCTATATTAGAACATCTACCTAAGTAACTTCTTAATCTTATCCGCATAATAATAAATAAACTCAGTTGGAGTAGGCACTCCAGTTTCATAATTAATTCTAGCAGTATAATAAATTTCCAAATCATCCAAACTAGAAACTCTCCAAGCATGTAAAATAGCATTTTGCATATCTCTACTAATTGTACTACTTGCGCGCTTATATTTACTAATTAAATATTGAACAGCACTTACTTTTTCGCCACCATCTTCATTAGTAATTAAATAATAAATTGCATCATGCAAATATTTTCTACCTTGTAAATGTAAACCAATACCAATCAAATTAAGCTCATCATTAATCATGCTAGATATCTTTTTTTGATTTTCTTTCGTATCTTCAACAACAATATTACCAGTAAAAGATTTATCTTCACTATATCCTCTAAGCAAAACTAAAGTATTAAGAATATTTTCAACACTATAATTTGGTTGTTTCTTATATACAATTAAATCAACACCCTTATCATGTAAATAATCATAGATTGTATTTGATGAAACTACAGTATTTACAACAATCTTAGGCTTTTTGGTGAACTTCATTTTCTGTAATGTTTCAAT
>CANRGM010000080.1 GCA_947630155.1 uncultured Clostridia bacterium | reverse complement strand
TTCTCAAACTTTCAATGTACCAAATCAACATTTATTATTATTTTTCTAAAAAACAATTGTAGTGCCTAAATAAACCACCCACCTCCTCCATGCCCGCCTTCACCAGTTGGATTATACAACACAACCAAAACTACAAGCTGAGGATCAGAAATAGGTGTAACACCTACAAAAGAAGCAACATACTTATTAGTATTAACACCATCTTCAGATGTTCCAGTCTTCCCCCCAATTGTATATCCCTTAACCTGAGCATTTTTACCTGTACCTTCTCCAACAACACTTTCCATCATACTCAAAACCTTTTCAGATGTTTCCTTCGAAATAACCTGAGCTTTTTCTACAGGCTCAATTTCAGTAATTTCCCCAGTTTTACTATCTACAATCTTTTTAACAATCCTTGGCTTTATATATGTCCCACCATTGGCAATAGTAGAAACCGCTGTACACATTTGTATAGGAGTAATCTCAAATCTTTGCCCAAAAGAAATAGTACCGCAATTCTACAGGTCCAACCTTATCTTCTGCCAAAAAAATACTACCCGCTTCTCCTGGCAAATCAACACCAGTTTTACTTAAAAAACCAAACTTCTCCAAATACGAATAATATGTATGAACACCCAACTTCTGACCAATAGATATAAACACTGGATTACATGAATTCATCAAAGCCTGCCTCAAACTTTGACTACCATGAGGCCTATAATATCTCCAACACTTAATACGGACCCCTGCTATCTCTATAGAACCACTACAATTAAACTCACCTTCATTATCAGTATCTGTTATCCCCTCTTCTAAAGCCGCTGAAGCAGTTATTAATTTAAAAGTCGAACCAGGCTCATATCCATCAGAAATCGCCCTATTTCTCCACATCTGCTGTAAAGCACTAGACTTATCTTCCTGAGACATACTATCCCAACTACTCTGTAATTCTTCATCATTTATTGTATATGGATCATTTAAATTATAATTTGGATATCCAGCCATAGCCAAAATATCACCATTATTAGGATTCATAATAATAATACTTCCACCATCAGTACAATTATTATCTATACAAGCCTCTTCCAAATATTTCTCTGCAATTCCTTGAATAGTACTATCAATAGTAAGAATAAGACCATTTCCATCAATGGCAGACTCATAATCTTCTCCTTCTTTTAAAATAGTATTTCCCTTAGCATCTGTTATTTTAATTACCTTACCTGTTTCTCCCTTTAACTGAGTCTCATACAAAGCCTCAATCCCATTCAAACCTTGGTTATCACTACCACAAAATCCTATAATCTGAGACGCTAAATTATTATATGGATAATACCTTTTAGTATCTTCATCCACATTAATTCCAGTTAAAATATTATTCTCTTCCATCCACTTCATAAGCTCATCTGCTTGTTCCTTCTCAACCTTTTTTGCAATAGTCTCAATAGAACTTCTTTTAGAAACCTTTTTCAATGTAGTTTCATAATCTACACCAAAAATATCAGACAAAGCCCTTGCAACCTTTTCTTTGTCATCCTTACTAATATTAACGGGATTTACTGTAATTGTTCTAACAGTAGCACTAACCGCCAAAATCTTTTCACCAGTTGCATCATAAATTGTTCCTCTTTTAGGATTAATTTTTCTATCAAGAGTGTGCTGAACATAAGCCATATATTTTAACCTATCACCATCAACAAATTGTATCCAACCAATTCTTCCAATTATTAACAACATAACAAGAAACACAACGAAAATCGCATTTCTCATTCTTTTTTTCCTAGTCAAACCCCCTTTCTTCTCAATCTTATTAATATTTATTTTATCCCTTTTCTTTTTCGCTCTCCTCTTCATTTTTTGAATCTCACTCAATTCCAAATCATCTCCCAATTCATCCCAAACTATTCACACTTATAAACACATAAGAACACTAAATTATATGTATCCCCTAAACTTAGTATGACAATTCCCCCAAAATATGACAAATTTTTTGATGTCCCACTGCAAAAGCACAACCACCACCCTCAAAAAAACCAAAACCATATTGCACACAAAACACCCCCTATGATATAATGCTCATATAAAATCAAAAGAAAGGAGTCTATGATACAAACAAAAATCATAGAAAAATAAAATGTACAGAAAAACATATCTTGAAGTAAATTGTGAAAAATTAAAAAACAACATTATAAACATAAAGCAAAACTATCCCGACTACGAATACTACTTCGGAGTAGTAAAAGCAAATGCCTATGGCCATGGAAGCTATATAATCAACAGCCTAATAGAAGGAGGCATAAACTACTTAGCAGTTTCATCACTTGAAGAAGCTCTAGAACTACGCAAATACAACACAGAAATTCCAATCTTAATACTTGAACCAATTCACCTAGAATATCTAGACAAATGTATGGAAAATGATATCGCAATCACAGTATCTAATATGGAGTATTTTTATGAATTACTCACAATCAACTTACAAAAGCAATTAAAAATGCACATAAAATTAGACACAGGAATGAGTCGCTTAGGAATCAAAAAATCTTCTGAACTATGCGAAATAATAAATAAAACTGCAAATGCTACAAACCTTTTTATAGAAGGAATTTACACACATTTTGCAACAAGTGGTATCAATGACAAACACTGGGATAATCAACTAGAAAAATTTAAAGAAATTACCCAAGACGTTGACTTATCAACAATTCCCATAGTTCATATGGGAAGATCTTTAACACTCGTTAACCACAAAAAAATTCCATTTTGTAATGGTATAAGACTTGGAATTGCAATGTACGGAATGTCTCAAAGTATGCCAACCCCAACAGGCTTTAAAGCATTTCTTAGAAACCTTCGCAACAACCACAAAAAAAAGAAACTACACATAAGTCCAACAACCACTACAAACAACTTAGACTTACAAACAGCAATCACATTATATAGTGAAGTAATCGACCTACGCAAAATTCACGCAAACGATTTCGTAGGATATGGCGCACTATACAACGCACAAAAAGACACAACAATAGCCACAATCGCAATTGGATATGCAGACGGAATTCCCAAAGGACTAAAACACGTTGTAATAAATGATAAAAAATATAATATAGTTGGTGGTCTCTCTATGGACATGATATGCGTTGCCGTTGATGAAAGCGTAAAACTCTACGATAAAGTAACTATCCTAGGAGGAGAACAACTTCCAATAAAGGCTGTAGCAAATGAATGTGGAATTAGATCATACAATCTATTCACAGGAATACGAAATCGCGTCCCAAGAGTCTACAAAAAAGACAACACCTACACAGAAATAAAATATTAAACGCCAACAATCACTCATCTCAACTCAACTCCAACTCCCCCCCACAGAGTAGCTGTGAAGATCAAGAATAAGTAGGCTGGTGGTAGATATATATTGTTTTAAAAATGCGGCTTAAGTGGGGACCGGCTAGCTACAGAGAGTTATAATTTCCCACCCACACCACTACCCCCAAAACGCCCACATTCTCACTCACAGTAAACACCCAAACGACTCTCCCACTCAGAAATTATTACTCTCTGTGCGCTGTTGGGAAGCATTTTTAAAACAATATATATCTACCACCAGCCTACTTATTCTTGATCTTCACAGCGGACCACTGCAAAAGCACAAAAAAAAATAATAATAGAAAGGAAACACCCCACATGGATTTTGAAATTTTAATTATCGGCACAGACGCCAACGCCTACTACATGGCCAGATGCTACCATGAA
>CANRGM010000079.1 GCA_947630155.1 uncultured Clostridia bacterium | reverse complement strand
AAATTTTTCTATAATTCCGCAAAATACTTAATAGTTCTTACCATTTGACTAGTATAAGAATTCTCATTATCATACCAAGCCACAACTTGAACTTGATACAACCCATCAGAAATTTTTGTAACCAAAGTTTGAGTAGCATCAAATAAAGAACCATATCTAATACCAATAATATCTGAAGAAACTAAAGGCTCATCTGTATAACCAAAAGACTCATTAGTTTGTGTCTTAATAGCTGCATTTATACTATCTGGTGTTATATCTGTTCCCTTAACAACAGCAGTTAAAATAGTTGTTGAACCTGTTGGAACTGGAACTCTTTGTGCTGAACCTATTAATTTTCCATTTAGTTCTGGAATAACAAGACCTATTGCTTTAGCTGCTCCTGTTGAATTAGGAACTATATTACAAGCTGCTGCTCTAGCTCTTCTTAAATCACCTTTTCTATGAGGTCCATCTAACAACATTTGATCACCTGTATAAGCATGTATTGTAGACATTATTCCTGATTGAATAGGTGCATATTTATTTAAAGCATTTGCCATTGGTGCTAAACAATTTGTTGTACATGATGCTGCTGATATTATTGTATCTTCTGGTTTTAATATTTTTTCATTAACACCAAAAACTACTGTTGGTAAATCACTTCCAGCAGGTGCTGAAATAACAACTTTTTTAGCTCCTGCATCAATATGAGCTTGTGCTTTTTCCTTTGTTGTATAAAATCCTGTACATTCTAATACAACATCAACACCTATTTCACCCCAAGGCAATTCTGCTGCATTTGGTTTTGCATATATTTTAATTTCTTTTCCATCAACTTTTATAGAATCTTCTCCTGCCACAACTGTATCTGCTTTATCATATCTTCCTTGTGCAGAATCATATTTTAATAAATGAGCTAACATTTTTGGACTTGTTAAATCGTTAATAGCAACAATCTCATATCCCTCTGCTCCAAACATTTGTCTAAATGCTAAACGACCTATACGACCAAATCCATTAATAGCAACTTTAACTGACATAAAAATTCCTCCTTCCGATGCGTTACGCATCATATAACAGTTGCATTTTACAACCGGTTTTATTGTATAACAAAAAAGAATACTTTTCAAGTATTCTTTCTATTTTTTCACAATTTTGTAAAATTATTCATTTCATTTTTTTAGCTAGAATAATATGAAAGAAATTTAAGGAATACTCCCAAAAAATTTTCAAATTATTGAATGCTATTTTTTATACTCTCATAATAATTCATTAATTTTCTTTCCAATTCTTCTCTTTCTTCTACAACAGTTTTCTCTTTTTTCTCGAAAAGATATGTGACATTCATATCATCGTTATCATTAGATATTTCCATGCTCTCATATGTAATTTTACCATTTTCCAAATCTTCCCTTGAAACATCACTCTTGTCATTTACTATATTATTTTCATCAGCTATTTTATTATTATTTTCTTCATTATCCTGTGCATCATAATTAAATAATTTTCCATTAGAATTTAAAGGCTCTGATGGGCTTTCTTCAATAATTAATTCAACCTCTTCCACCTTTTCATCATCACTTTTATTATTTTTTCTTCTGTTAAAAATATTAACCCAAAATCTTCTAAACCTTGAGAAAAAGCTTTTTTCATCAATCTTAACTAAACTTTTTTCATTTGTGACTTTCTCCATATTCTTCTCCCCTTTTGCTCCGTATAATTCTTAATTATATAATACCACATTAATTTTATTTTGTATCAAATATTACAAATGTAATATAAATTTAATATATTTGTAATATTTTTGAAAAATAATTCAAAACAAAAAACCAGTACAATAAAACTTTTTTAGTTATTATACTGGTTTTCAATAATTTATAATTCCATTTGTGTTCCTAAAAAACTAGCTGCTGATTGAACTACTTTTTGTTCTACTTCTGACATTTTAGTGTTCTCATCTTTAGATAATAATATAACTGTACCTATTACATCCCCATCTGCAATTATTGGATACACAACCTGTGCATTATTTTTCTTATTATTATTTTCATTTTTTGTAATAGGGATTGCAATATCATTATTTTCCTTACTTGTATAGTTTTCTTTTTCATCCATTATTTGCTCTAACTCTGGGCTTATTCCTTGTTCTAAATATTCTTTCTTAGAACCACCTGATACTGCAATTACTGTATCTTTATCTGTAATACATGCTATATGACCTGTAGTTTTTGCAAGAGTTTCAGCATATTCAGTAGCAAATTCTGAAAGTTCACCAATTGGGGAATATTTTTTTAATATTATTTCCCCTTCTTTATCTGTAAATATTTCTAAAGGGTCTCCCTCTTTTATTCTTAAAGTTTTTCTTATTTCTTTTGGAATAACTACTCTTCCCAAATCATCTATTCTTCTAACTACTCCAGTTGCTTTCATTTTTTCCCTCCTTGTTTTTCATTTTATATTTTTATTATTACAATTTAGGAAAAAATTATGCAGAATTTTATCTTATTCTATTTTTAATTTTTTTGATTTATAAATTTTTATTTTTCAACATTTCATTATAACATTCTCTACACACTGGAATATAATCAGCATCACCTATTTCAATGTCACCGCATTTTGTTTTACCTTTGTAGAAACTAAAAATCGCATTATCTCTTTTACAAATATCGCAAATTGATGTCATAGTTGTTACATGATCTGAAACACAAAGTAAATCTCCCATTTTACCAAAAGGTTTTCTTTCTGCTGTTAAATTTAATCCAGCTATAAAAAATTTTTTTCCTTGCTCTGCTAAGTCTTCTATTATCTTAACATCTCCATTTAAAAATTGAAATTCATCTATTATATACACATCAGCATCATATTCTTTTATTTCATCTATATTATCTATATTAACAGCCTTTAATTTATTTCCATTTCTATCTTGAACATAGTCTTTTGAAAATCTACAATCAATACTTGGTTTAAAAATTTGAATTGTTTTTCCTGCTATCATTTGTCTTTTTGCTTCTTGTAATATAATATGGCTTTTTCCACATTTCATTGGTCCTGTATATACATTTATATCTCCCATTTTGTCCTCCGATTTTTCTATTTATAATGTCTTGATTCATTATATCAATCCAATTATTTTATTGCAATATTTTGTCGAATTTTTTGTAAAAAATAATTAACTTTTCCATGTTAGTTTTTATCATTCCCTAAATTGAGTAATTTGAAAATAAAATCAACAATTTTTTATAAAAAAATTGAAAAAAAATGCTTACAATGATATATTAACCTTATAATTAAAAGATCTAATAAAAATGTAAGAAAGGAATGATTATAACATGTCAAAATCAAAAATTATAATAGTAGAAGGAGCACAAGGTAGTGGAAAAACCACAATTACTGATTATTTAAGGAATGTATTGAAACATACAAATTTATATAGATTAAATGGTATTAGTGATTCAACTAAAACTGGTTTAGAAAAAAGCAAAAAAATGTATTATGACTTATTAGACTATATTAAAAATTTAGAAAATTTAGACATCAACTTATTATTTGATAGAACATTTTTCTCAGAAGAATGTTACTGCAGACTTGGAAAAAAGGAATATGTATTTACCGATGTATATAATGACTTATTAGATAAGTTTAGTAAATTAGATTTTGATATTTACTATTTTACTTTATACTTAGAAGATGAAAGTGAATATGAAACTCGCTTAAAAAGAGACGGAAAAGTAGAACCAGCATATGCAAAATTCAGTTCTGAAACTAGTATTGCACAACAAAAGACATATCTAGCTATGGCCCAGGAAATAAA
>CANRGM010000078.1 GCA_947630155.1 uncultured Clostridia bacterium | reverse complement strand
CACCCCACATGGATTTTGAAATTTTAATTATCGGCACAGACGCCAACGCCTACTACATGGCCAGATGCTACCATGAAGCCTACGGCAAAAAAGCAACCCTATTAGGCAAAACACCCATGATATACACAAAATATACGAATATCTTAAACGTTATCTACAATAACAAAATATGGACAGAACAAGGTTTCTTAGATGCACTAGAAGACTTTAGAAAAGAACATCCCAGCAAAAAAATACTCTTAATAAGTTCAAACGAAACCTATGCTGCATTTATAAGTAAAAATAAAGATATCATAAATGAACAATTTGTCCACAACTATCCTAATATAGATATAATAAATAGCTTGATAATGAAAGAAAACTTTTACAAAACCTACGAAAACTCAGTTCTAGACTTTCCAAAAACCATTTACTATGACTGTAGCAATCCAAGCCAAATATCAAATGAATTCACATACCCAGTTATAATAAAACCAAGCAATGTCATCGAATACAATCATATAAGTTTTGAAGGAAAAAACAAGATATACAAAGTTAATTCTCACCAAGAACTCACAGACACCATAAACAAAATCGTACAAAATGGTTACAAAGACACTTTAATATTACAAGAATTTATACCCGGAGATGATAGCTATTTATTTGACAGTGTAGTCTACTGCGGAAAAGATAAAAAAGTTAAATTAATATCATTTGCACAAATAGGCCTTCAAGAACATTCCAAAACAATGGTAGGAAATGCCGCTGTTCTTATTAATGGATTTAACCAATATGGCAATAATTCAGAAATGATTCAAACAATAAAAACCTTTATGGAAGATACAGGATATCAAGGATTTGCGGAATTCGATATGAAATATGACTATAGAGATAAGAAATTTAAAGTTCTAGAAATTAATGCTAGACAAGGAAGATGCAGTTATTATATATCTCCTCTTGGATACAACTTAGTAAAAATATTGGTAGATGATTTAATATATAACAAACAAATGAATTTTGAGATTATCGATAAAGAAATTCTACTATCATTTGTTCCAAAAGGTGTCTTAAAAAAATATATTACAAACGAAGTTTTTAAAAAGAAAGCACTATCTTTATGGAAAAAAGGTGTAGTTAGCCCAGTAAAATACAAAAAAGATACAGATTTTAAAAGAAAATTACTTTTATTAAGAAGGCATATTGACTATTATAAAGAATTTAAAAATGGAATATGGAATAACTAAATATAAGAAAACTGTGATACTAACTACCATGTTAATTAGTATCACAGTTTTTATTCTCCTATAATTATCTAAATTACCTGTTCCATGTTGTGGAAATTGCACAACAAGAACGCATCCCCAATTAATTACTTATTAGTAAACCACTTAAAAATCTTCTCAAAGAAATTTAAATCCTCTTCCATTACAATCTGCTCAGCTGCAGGTGCAACATAATCCTCTTTTGGCAAACTAACATAAATTTTTTGATTATTATTTAACTTCTGCATACCAAGTTTCTCTTTTGCAACTTGTTCTATATTTGTCAAATTTAGGCTATTCTCAATACCTATCTCTATCTGTTGATTTGTTTTACTTAATGCCTCCAATTCCTTTTTATATTGTTCTTTTCTATTAAAACTCTCATTAATCAGCGAATTTTGATAGCTAATGGCAAATAAAACCGAAAAACTTGCAAGCAAAAACATCACAACCTTCAATCTAGCTTTTACTTTAGCCTTTGTAATTTTAACATTCCCTGAATTAACATTTTTTTCAATTTCATTACCTATCTTTACATTACCATATGACTCATCATATGTTCTTTTTCTCGAAACCTGCCTTGTTTCATATTCAGTAATATTCTTCCTTCGTTGTTCAATCTGTTCTCTATTAGTCCCCTTATTTTTGTTATTCGATTTTACCTTGCTATTGGTACGGTTTCTAGTTGTTGTGGTTGTTACAGGTTCTTCTTTTCTAGGATATCTATTTCTATAAGGTACATAATCCGAATTAAGTTTACGCGGATTAGTATCATATTGATATCCATAAAACCTATCTGCCATTAATTAGTTCACCTCATTCTTTTTCAAAAATTCTAAGCTTAGCGCTTTGGGCTCTAGAGTTTTCTTTTAACTCTTTTTCATTTGCAACAATTGGTTTTTTATTAACAATCTTTCCTAATGATTTATAATTGCACATACAGTATGGTAAATCCGGTGGGCATGTACATTTGCCGAACCGCATCTATATATGCTTGTTTAACAGTTCTATCTTCTAAAGAATGAAAAGTTATTATACATAATCTTCCACCCTTTTTTAAACAATCTATTGAATCCCTTACAGTATTATATAAAGGTCTAAGTTCATCATTAACTTCTATTCTAATAGCCTGAAAAGTACGTTTGGCTGGATGTCCATCTTTTTGTTTAGATTTAGGAATTGAACTTTCTATAATCTTTACCAAACCTCCAGTAGTCTCTATTGCCTTAATCTCTCTGCTTTTACAAATATTTCTAGCAATAATTTTAGAAAAACGTTCTTCACCATATTCATAAATAATATTTGCCAACTTTTCCTCTGAATAAGAATTCACAACTTCTTTTGCAGTTAACTTCTGTGTCTTGTCCATTCTCATATCAAGTTCATTTTCACCTATATAGCTAAAACCTCTTGATTTTTCATCTAATTGAAACGAAGAAACACCTAAATCAAGCAAAATTCCATCAACTTGTCCTACTCCCAAATCATTCAAAATATTTTTTATATCATCATGATTACCATGTACATATTTGACATTCTGATATTCCTTCAAATTAGCTTTAGCAGCTTCAATAGCATCTAAATCTCTATCAATACCTATTAATAGACCTTTATCTGATAATTTACTTACTATTACTTTACTATGGCCTGCGCCACCTAAAGTTCCATCAACATAAATTCCGTCTGGATTGATATTAAGACCCTGAATACACTCGTCTAACAATACTGGTGTATGACTAAATTTTAACACAAACATCTTCTCCAATTCTAAACCCAAATTAAATAGCAGAATTAGTTGGTATTACTAAAAATACCAACTAAAATGCTATTTTTAAATCCCTTATCTTTAGTTACTTAGTGATATTTTTACATATAAAGCTTAACACTATTATACATTTTATCATATCATTCATTTGTTCTTAATACTTCTCTTGTAAATTACAGTTCATCTTTAGGATTTTAATATCATTTGTAATTTAAATTTTTTTCTTTAGTTAAACTTTATCTTTAGAATATACGCTTAACTTAAAGCTTTATCTTTTGTACTTTAATTAATTTTATCTTTTGTATCTTAAAATCTTTTGTTTATTAATATTTTATCTTTAGTAAATTTATATAAACTTTTGCAAGTTATATACCAAGCATAGTCATATTTTCTGCCAGTTCATCTGCTGAGATAGATTCAATGCTATTATATTCTTTCCACTTGTCCTTACTCCAAAATTCGATTCTTGTTCCAACACCTATTATGATGACCTCTTTTTCCAAAGATGCATACTCCCTCAAATTGCCAGAAACAAGAAATCTACCTTGTTTATCAATCTCACACTCTACAGCACCTGATAGGAAAAACCTAACAAAATCTCTAGCATTCTTATTAGTTAGTGGAAGTGATTTCAATTTTTCTTCAAAATTTTTCCATTCTTCTCCGTGAAAAACCAAATAAGCAGCCATCTAAGCCTTTAGTCATTATGAATTTATCACCTATATCTTCCCTTAATTTTACAGGCATAATCAATCTACCTTTAACATCCAGAGAATGTTCATATTCACCAATAAGCATTTATGACACCTCACTTACTTTCTGGTACCACTT
>CANRGM010000077.1 GCA_947630155.1 uncultured Clostridia bacterium | reverse complement strand
AAAAACTACCCCTTCACATACCTAACAACCTCCACATTACTATTCCTACTCCTCTCCACCATACACTCATAAACCCTATTCCTCAACTCCTCCTTTTGCTCCCTAACACTCAAACTCTCATCCGCAAAAAAAGGCCCATCAACATAACTCACAATTCTAACCTTATCCATACTTTTCCCACACTTCTGATAAGTATTAGTAACACAAAAAACCGGTTTTTTTAACTCCACCGGATATTTAAAAGAAACAGACTTAAAATTTCTTATCCCAGTATAATATGGCCAAATATGAGCTTCTGGGTAAATTGTAATAGAATAATCTTTTTCCATCTTTTCATTTATAACATCTAAAAAATTTTTCATAGCAGTTTTATTCCCTGGTACAGGAATTGCTCCTAACATTTCAATCAAACCTCCAAAAGGCTTCACAGAAATATTCTCTGGATTAACAATTAAAAAATTTCTCTTAGGAAAAACAGCAATACTCGGAATAAAAGTATCAGCAAAAGCCTGGGTATGATTTGCATACACAAAATACCCAGAGCTCTTATAATCTTTTAACTTCTCTTTTCCAACAAATTTAATTCTAAACTTCAACTTAGCATAACCAACCTTTATCGGCATACTAATAACATTTTGTATAACCCAAGAACAAAAATCCCATACCTTTCCATGTTTATACTTATAATTCTCATCAATTTTTCGTGGTATAATCTTTGCACTTGAAAACTCATCATTTAATTCATCTTTATAATAAATTACTTTTCTATTCTTCATTAACACTTTCCTTATTATCTAGTATATTATATTCAAGTGGCATATCATAAAAATCTTCATAAATTTCTTTCCAAATTTCATAATTTTTATCTCTCATCTCATTAACATTATCCTTTTCACTTGAACTTTCATTTGGATATATAGGTTCACCAATATTTACTGTATATTCTTGAACAGGGAACCCATCTTCACCTATAATATCACTATCTTCCATTGTTATAAATATCGGAATAACTGGCACATTATTTCTTGCTGCAAAATTAAATGCACCATTTTTCAAAGGCTTTGGTTTTCTATAATTCCACCACATACTTTGTTCTGGATAGACTAAAATAAAATCCCCTCTTTTTAAAATTATATCTACTGCCTTTATAAATTCAATCATAGTCCTTTTATTAGAACTTAATGGTAAAGTATCACAATTCTTAAAGAAAAAACCATATAAGCCTGGGAAATTAGTATAATTACCTTCTCTAATAACTTTATACAATTTTTTATCTTTATCCTGACCAGACATTCTGAACACTTTTTCAACTGTAAAAGAATCAAATGGATTGAAATGGTTACATGTTATAATTGCACCTGATTTCACCTTTTGCATATTTTCAATTCCTTTAACATCTTTTATAATTAATTTATTATCCTTTACTAAATCATTTACTAATCTTTCAGCAACTTTTGTAGCCATCTTACTTTTTATTTGGCTAATTTTGCTTGTTCTTAAATAATCAATATCCTCAGGCTGTAAAGGAACAGTTGGAGGATCGTCTTCTACATCTATATCAAAAATTCCATTTGCCTCTAACTCTTTTATTTTCTCTATAATTTCTAATCTCTCTTTAGACTTTTCAATCACACTATTCTTTCTATTCAATCTGTCATCCCCTACACAATCAGATTCCTTCTGCGCAAGAGCTTTAAGATCTTTATACTGTTGTATATCTTTGAATCGTTCTTCTTCAGTATAATTTGCTTTCAACTCACATATATACTCATAATATTCTGTTTTTTTAGCATACTCCCAAAAATATTCTTGATATTGAATATTATCATATTTCCATGGTTTTTGACCTAAGTTGTAGTGAATTATTTTTATATTTTCAATTGGCATATTATCAGTTGCAATAGGCATTCTATCCCAGCCCTTGTCTATTATTTTAACTTTACCTTTACACAATCTATTCAAATAATCTTGATCTTGAGCCACTGTAAATTTTACGGTTTCTAATAAATATAAAAATTTTTCTTGAAAATTAAATTTTCTAAATTCATCCAAATTCATCAAAAGAATACCAGCATTAAAATAATTTCTATAATCAGATACTCCTACTACTTTTTCAGCATATTCTTGAAAAACCTTAGTTGTTTGAATTACATCATCTGGAGCAGCCGCAACAAGATTATCCCCTATATCTTGATTATATAATTCTGATATGTCCCCTAAAACAACTATATCACTATCTAAATAAATTGCCTTATCATATTGTGGATATAAATTTGCTATAAATAATCTAAAATATGTTGTTTTACTATAATAATCACGCGTGTAAAGTTTATCTTTAACATTTTCAATATAATAATTTAAATCTACAAATTCAATGTTAACATTTTGACTTTGATATTTGTTTATTTTCCTTTTATTATCCTCATCAATACTAGTGTATAGAATTTTTATTGAATAATAATAATTCTTAGATGCATTTTCTATTAAAGACTCAAGTGTTACCGCCAAAAAAGGCATATATACATCATCTATTCCAAAAAATATTGGTATTACTTCTAAATTATTTTCCATTTTATTTCCCCTTATCTTCAAATTTATTTAGTTGAACAATATTCTTCTTTAAACTTTAAATATTCCTCTAAATCATCATCAAATGCATAGCATTTTAAAACTTCATGTACTTCTTTAATATTCCATTGCTTGAAATTTTGTGTATGAGGATATGGTAAAAACATAAGTCTTTTACAGAAATGGCATACCACAGTATCTTTTCTATTAAATTTAGATTGTTCATTAAATTTACGCGGAAGTAGTAACTTCTTTTTAGTTGACCTAAAAATAGCATCTTGATCAGCAAATAACATTTTTTTATTTTTTATTAGAGTTCTAGCCTTTTCCAATAACCCAGTTTCTCTAATTTTATTCATATTTAACAATAACATTCCTGCATTTATGTAATCTGGTCTTATAAACCAAGATCCATATTTTTCTTTTACTGCCGCATATTCATAATTTGTAATATCTATATTATATAGCTTTGTTATATCATCACCAATCATCATATCTATGTCTAAATATAATAATTTATCTGGAATATCTGGAACTAAATCAGCCAATAATCTTAACAATGTATATGGCGTACAATAAGCATTTTCATTTTTACAATTACCAAATTCCCTTTCATATAAATCTGTTACATCAACTTTTATTACCTTATTGTTTTCATTTTTTGATTTAACAACATAATTCAAAAATTCAATTTGTTCATCAGTAATTGAGACATAATCAGAATTTATTCTTGAAACATCCATTGTGAAAATATAACATGTTATATCATCTTTAGTCCTGTTAGTCATTGATATAAGTTCAGTTAAGGCTCCATCAAAAACCTTTTTATTTCCGCATAAAAGTACATTTACCATCTTTTTTCCTCTTTTATTTTATTTCTATGCTATTATATACTATAATGTTTTTTTTTGCAAATAAAAAAAATTGAGAAATTTAAGGACATCCCTAAATTCCTCACAAAATAATTTTTCTCTTTAATCTTCCATCAACACAAACCCCTACTCCGAATGAAAGAACTACTCTCATCATAAACTCTTACTATTCCATTATCAATACTTTGACTTATCATAACCCCATTCAAAAATAATTTTAAATTTCTATCATCCAAAATAATACTAGGATTACTTTCAAAAAATTTCTCTATCCCCATAACTTTCTCTTTAAGAAACTCTTGATTCTGAAAATTTTCCTTCAACTCATCAATTGTAATAGCATCTTCTAACAAAAATTCTCCCACCATAGTTCTTTTCAATTCTAGCATATACCCTAAAGTATCCAAATTCTCCGCCAATTTTTCACAAACTGTTCTTACATATGTACCTTTTGAACAATATATTTCAAACGCAATTGTCTTCTCTTTCACATCAAAATCCAATAATTTCAAATCATAAATTTCAATTTCACGCTCTGGAACATCCACAGT
>CANRGM010000076.1 GCA_947630155.1 uncultured Clostridia bacterium | reverse complement strand
GGAACCACAATAGTTGTAGCAACACATGCTAAAGATATTGTAGACAAAATGAAAAAAAGAGTTATACAAATAGAAAAAGGCAATATTATAAGAGATGATAAAAAAGGTGGGTATGACAGTGAGATATAATTTAATTAGTTATTTGATAGGTGATGGAATAAAAAATATAGCGAAAAATAAAAAATCTACTTTTACCGCAATAACAATTATGGTAGTCACGATGATAACAATAGGAATTTGCTATATTATAGGAGAAAATGTAAAAGTTATTTTGAACAAAATGGAAACCAGTTATCCTATTGAAGTATATATATCAGATGGAACAACTGATTCAGAAAAAGAAACTTTAAAGAATGAAATAAAAAAGATTGAGTATGTAAATTCAGATAATATCACATTTATAAATAAAAAAGATGCATTTCATTATGCACAAGATAGACTGGGCGAAAGTGCATTATCGGCAGGAATGATTGGATATACAGAAGATGTGCATCCATTCCCAGAAATGTATATTGTAACTTTATCTAATTTAGACCAGCTAGATGAAGTAGTATCAAAACTAGAAAGTTTAGATTATGTACTAGGAACATCTGAAAGTGAAGAAGATTTTTCAATTGAAAATAGTGATTTATTAAATGAATCAAATGGCAATGGTGATGAGTCAAGTGCAACATCAGAAACCGGGGAACAATCAAGCAATTCATTATCAGAAAGTAATAGTACCAATAAAACAGAAGCAAAAAAGAATAGTTCAGCAGAGAATTTAACGCATTTTCATAGAAGTGTTAATATAGCATTATTTGTAATAGGAGGAGGACTTATAATCTTTTCTATTATAATAATAGGAAACACTATAAAGCTAACAGTACATGCCAGAAGAAAAGAAATATCAATAATGAAATATGTAGGAGCAACTAACAATTTTATAAGAGCACCATTTGTTGTAGAGGGAATTATTATAGGAATAATATCATCATTGATATCTGTAATTTTAGTGGGAGGCCTATATATTTGGATTAAAAAAGGAATAATAGGTAATACAATTCAAAGGTGGTTAACAAATCTAAACAATATGAGTACTGGAATGGAAAATTTATTACAATTTGATCAAATGTTTGGACAAATCATGTTAATTTTCTTAGTAATAGGTATTGGAATAGGTGTGTTCGGAAGCATCATATCTATGAAAAAATATTTGAAAGTATAAAAACGAAGGAGAAGATGAAAATGAAAAGACTAACAAAAATTATTTCTGCAATAATAGTAATGATGATTATAATTTCATTAAGCTTGACAGTTTCAGCTGAAAATAGCAGTACATATTATCAGAATAAACAAAATGAAGCAAATCAAAATTCTCAAGAAACACAGGAAAAAATTGATAATGTAGAAAGTCAAATAGATAGTGTATTACAAGAGGTAGCTGACTTAAATGTATCTATTTTAGATTATCAAAATCAAATACAACAGTTAACAGAAAAAGGAAAACAATTAGATCAATCAATATCAGAAAAAGAAAAAGAATTAGCTGAAAAAAAGAAAATTCTAGAAAATAGATTAGTAGCTATGTATATGAAAAAACCAACTACTTTTTTGGATGTATTACTTTCAGGAAATTTGATGAATTTTATATCTAATAAGGATTTAATAAAACAAATAGCAGATTATGATAATAAATTAATTGCAGAAGTAGATGAGTTAAAGACATCATTAGAAAACGAAAAAGAAGAAGTTGAAAAAGTAAAAAAGGAAAAAGAAGAAAAAAATAAAGAGTTAGAAAATCTAAAAGCTGAAAAAGAAGAAAAAGCTGCAAATTTAACTGAAGAACAAAAACAATTAGAAAAGCAATTATCTGAATACAAAGCAAAAGCTGAAGAATATGCTGAATTAGAGAGACAAGCCATTGCCAAAGAAGAAGCTGCAAGAAAAGCAGCAGAAGAACAGAGAAGGAAAGCAGCATCAAGCAATTCAAATTCTGCACCTGTTACTACATATAAAGGTGGAAAATTAGGTTGGCCATGTCCATCAAGTTCAAGAATAACTTCACAATATGGATATAGAATTTTATTTGGAGTTAGAGATTTCCACACAGGAATAGATATAGGAGCTGGTACAGGATCAAATATAGTTGCAGCAGAAAGTGGAACTGTAATATTAGCTAATTACGGATGGAATGGCGGATATGGAAATTACATTATAATAAATCATGGAAATGGAATTACAACAAGATATGCTCATGCTAGCAAATTATATGTTACAGCAGGTCAAACTGTATCAAAGGGAGAAGTTATTGCAGCAGTAGGAACAACAGGAAACTCAACAGGACCACATTTACATTTTGAGGTTAGATTAAATGGATCACATACAAATCCGTTGAATTATCTATAAAAAATAGGAGCAGATAATACTTTAGCTGCTCCTATTAAATAATATGCCAGACAAAATAGTGATTTTTGAATTTTTTATTTTTAGAATAAAAAAATTACTATATAATATAATATTTATAGTTATATTTAGGAAGGATTATGAAATGGAAGATAATAATAAAAATAATAAATATAAAAGTTTTATGATTGTTATAATAACAGCATTAATTACTTGTATTATAACAACAATTGTTATATACAATTATTTTACGATAAGAACAGGAGGATCTAATTTAGGGGTAGAACTTAATACTAGACTTAACGAGATAAGAACGAAGTTAAATCAATTATATATAGGTGAGATAGATGAAGAAAAAATGATGGATGGAGCATTAGAAGGCTATGTTTCTGCTTTAGGAGATGAATATACTGAATATTTAACTAAGGAGGAAATAACTTCACTAATGCAAGATATAGAAGGCTCTTATGTAGGAATTGGTGTATATATAGCCCAAAATACTCAAACAGATGAAATTATTGTTATAGGAGTAATAGAGGATTCACCTGCTCATAAGGCTGGATTATTAGCTGGTGATATTATAAAGAAAATAGATGGAGTAGAATATACAGGAGAAGATTTAACACAAGCCTCAAATAAAATGAAGGGTATAGAAGGAACAAAGGTTACTGTTACTGTAGAACGAGATGGAAAAGAAAGTGATATAGATATAACAAGAAAAACTATAAAATTCAAATATATAGATTCAGAAAAATTAGAAAATGATATAGGTTATATAAAAATAAGTTCGTTTGAGGGAGATTGTGCCAATGATTTTAAAAATGCATATAAAGAGTTAAGTTCTCAAGGAATCAAATCATTAATAATAGATTTAAGAAATAATGGTGGAGGCCTAGTAGATCAATCCTTAGATATAGCTGAAATGATAGTTCCTTATGGTTCAAAATTGCTAATAACAAAAGATAAGAATGGAAATGAGGAAATTTCAACATCAGATCAAAAACCTATAGTAGATGTTCCAATAGTAATATTAGTTAATGAATTTACAGCTAGTGCTTCAGAAATTTTAACAGCAGCCGTAAAAGAAAACATTAATTGTAAAGTAGTGGGAACACAAACATATGGAAAGGGAATAATACAAGGAATATTCTTATTTGATGATAATGAAACAGGAATTAAAATTACTATTCAAGAATATTTTACACCAAATTACAATAAATTACACAAGATAGGAATAAAACCTGACGAAGTAATAGAGTTACCAGAAGAATGGAAAGGTCAAGTAACAGTTGATAGAGAATTTGATAATCAATTAAATAGAGCTATTGAGATTTTAAGTGAATAGAAAAGAAGAATTTTAACAATGCTTTTAGTATTAATAGTATAAAATAGAACTAGAGTGTAGGTTGCAAAAGTGAAATATATGAAAAGTATCTATAAATTATATTTTACTTTTGTAATCTATATTGGTAAAAAATATCAAAAAACAAAAAAAATTTAAAAAAGTTATTGACAATTAATCCAAAATTTAGTATACTAAACAAGTCGAAGGAAATGGGCGCATAGCTCAGCTGGGAGAGCATCTGCCTTACAAGCAGGAGGTCATAGGTTCGAGCCCTATTGCGCC
>CANRGM010000075.1 GCA_947630155.1 uncultured Clostridia bacterium | reverse complement strand
CTTCTTTTTTTATTAATTCTGTTTTCACTTCTGTTATTTTTTACATACTCACTTCTCTCTTTTACTTTTCTTTCAATAACATTGTTATCCCTATCTTTCTTGATATTATCATCTGTCATAAAATACAATCTCTCCTTCTTCTTTATTTTTGTTAATTATAATACTTTAAATTTACATATAAAATTCTATATTACACATAAAAAAATAGTTTATTAAATATTATAAACCATTTCGTACTTTATTATAAAAATATAACTTATATTTTTCATTATATTGGTTCTAAACTCAACTTTGTTCTATAACCAATACAACAGTAGTATATTCAGCTTTTGTATATAACTACAAACCTTCCGCCCTTTCTGCTTATATTACCATTTAAAATCAATAATTATACTATTTATTTTCCGAACTCATTTTACAATATTTCATAATATTTATTACACACCCTAATAAATATTTTATATATAAATTTAATCTCTTTTCTCCTCTTTCAGAGGTATTAACTATTTTATATTATACTATTCTCCCCAAAATTTGTCAATACAAGTCTTACACAAAATTACTTAAACCCCAAAAACTACACATATTCGGAGAAATAAAATATTATTTCTCCTCAACCACAACCCCATCATTCAATCTCTCACTATTCTCCTCCACATGAGTATCATTATACTTACGAATTTCTTGATTAATCAACCCATTCTTCCCAATAAGCACCATCATAATAATAGTCAAAAGTATCAAACTAACAACTCCAATAATTATACCTTTTATTAATGTATTATTTCCCATACTCAAACTCCTCCATATCTATTCCATACAAAAATTTTTATTTTAAAAAATAAATTAACACAACCAATAAACCAACTACAACCCTATACACAGCAAATATTTTGAAACTTCCTTTTTTCAAATACTGCATCAAAAACTTTATAACAGCAATTCCAACCAAGAAACTAGCTAATACTCCTATAAAAAATTGTAAATTCAATGTAAAACTACTAAGTTTAAAAATAGTTGCTGCAAGAACTATTGGAGCTGATAACATAAAAGAATATTTTGCTACAGACTCTCTATCCACTTTCAATAATCTTCCCATTGTCATTGTTGCTCCTGATCTAGAAACTCCCGGTATAAAAGCTAATGCTTGAGACACACCAATAAGGAAAGTTTCTTTTAATCCCATTTTATTATAACTAATTTCAGATTTACAATTTTTATCAGCTACATACAAAATAATTCCCATTACAATTAAAGCTGTTGCAATAATTAGCGGATGTTTTAGTGAATCCTCTAAAAAATGATCTAATAAAAATCCTATTATTCCACCAGGAATTGTAGCTAAAACAATAAACCAAAACATTCTTCCTTCTGTTGATTTTTCTTTTTTTACTGCTAAATTATATCCTCCCTTTATTAATTCTAACCAATCTTTAAAAAAGAATAACCCTATTGCTAACAAAGTACCGAAATGAAGAGCTACATCAAATGACTCTGATAATCCTTCCCAGTTGAATATCCATGGTATCAAATTTAAATGAGCAGAACTTGAAATTGGTAGTAATTCTGTTAATCCCTGTACTATTCCTAATATTAATGATTGTATATATACATTCATAGTTTAAAACTTCCTTTCTTATTTACTAGTATTATTTTTACTTAAATACTTCATCTATAAATCATAATCCTTTTATAATATCATAAATATAATAAGCTGATGTTTTAGGTGCTACTTTACCTGGCAAAGCCAAAGCCCATTCAGTTTGTAGTCCAAGCTCTTTTGCATATTCAAAATCTACCCCTCCTGGTTTAGAAGCCAAATCTATAATAAAACAGTCTTTTTTTACCATATTTAAATTATTCTTATCCAAAATAATATATGGAATTGTATTAAATATAAAATCAAATTCACCAATATGATTATTTAATTCATCTAAATATATTGCATTATATCCATAACTTTGAATCCATGCAATATCTTGCTGTTTTCTGGCCTCACAATACACTTTTGCTCCTATTCCAGATAACATTTTTGCTAATATTTTTCCTATTCTTCCAAATCCTAATATTAGACATTTACTATTATGCAATGTTATTAAACTTTTTTCCATTGCAATTTGTATTGCACCTTCTGCCGTTGGAATTGCATTTAATATTGTAAGATTCTCCATTTTAAGAATATCTATTATTTCGTTATTATTTTCCTTTTTTATGTATTTCTTTATCTCTTCTGTAATATTTCCTGTAATTATTTTTTTACCTTTTACATTTTCAAAAAAATCTTCAACTAAAATGGTTTCATCAGTAAATACCGAATTTATAATTTTTCCATCCTTTGATATTGGTATAGATGTTATAATTAAGTCTGATTCTTTCATACATTCTTGAATATTCTTAACATGTCTAGAGCTGACCAATTTCTCAGCATTTTCTAGTCCAAATAGAAAAACATTATTTTTATCCTCTTCTAACAATCTTACC
Source organism: uncultured Clostridia bacterium (assembly GCA_947630155.1). Classification (GTDB taxonomy): domain Bacteria; phylum Bacillota; class Clostridia; order TANB77; family CAG-508; genus CAG-492. The sequence goes on along the minus strand of CANRGM010000075.1, from coordinate 1,643 downwards.
AATTCAACAATCCTAGAGTCTCCTCCAATTACACTAATATTCATAACTTCAATCCTTTCACATATAAGTTTATCTATTATGAATATATTTTAATTTTAAACCAAATATGCTTTTACCTTTCCTTTTCATTTTCTAATTGTTCTTGTTCAATTTCCTTTTGACTATCAATCTTAGTAAATTTTCCACCATTTAATGAATCAACTAAATTGTACATTTCTTCCAGATAATTGTTAGTCTTTATCTCTCTTTCTGATAAAGTGATTACTATTTTTTTAGAAGGCTCATCCGGAATCCTAATTTTATCCTGAATAGGTAAAAATAGTGGTTGCTCAACAATTTTCTTTTCTATATTCTTATCTAACTCAAGTGCTAAATTAATATAATTTAATGCCTTTTCATTTTCTCCTTTTAGTAAAGAAATTTGTGATAAATAAAAATATACCGTAGGTTCTAATTCTTCTAAATCTAAAGCCTTTAACAAATGCATTTCTGCTTCATCTAACTCTCCTTGAATCATTGCAATTAAAGCTAAATTGTATTGTCCATTATATAAGTAAGAATTTAACTTTGCCGCTCTTTTATAGAATTCATTCGCTCTTTGAAAATCATTTAATCTAGTATAAACCATTCCAAGATTATAATATAATTCATATTCTATAGGATGATATTTTATAGCTAACATATATACAGAAACAGCCTCTTTAAAGCGTTCTTCATCATATAATATATTTCCCAATAATAAGGTTGCTTGTAAATAATCTGGTTTTATTTTTAATAAATCTTGCAACATAATAATTGCTTCTTCATTTTTCTCAGTTTTTTGTAATAATTCCGCAACTTTATAATGCATATCATAATTTTTTTCATTTAATTCTACTGCTCTTATATATTCATCAAGTGCAATATTTATATTTCCCTCTTTTTCATATAACTGCCCTAAAGCTTTGTGTCCAAAATAATTTTGAGGGAATTTATTAACCAACTTTAATGCATATTGTTTAATTTTTGCGTCATCATTACCTAATAACAATTGAAATTTAAGCATAAACACGCACATTTTCTCTGCAAAAGACTTTCTTTTTATAACTAATAGCAGAAATAGTAGTAAAAGCAATATTATTATTGTCACTATTATTATTGTTTCAATTAACATACTCTACCCCTCTATTTCCTTATTTTTCAAATTTATTTTTATAGTTTTGAATACACTCTTCTATTATATCTTCTGCCTCAGTTCTTCCATACATCTTACCTACACTTGTATGTTTTCCCTCCAAAGTTTTATATACTTCAAAAAAGTGCATAATTTCTTCCATATATTGATTAGGCAATTGACTTATATCTTTATATGTATTTAAATATGGATCATTTTTGCAAATTGCAATAATTTTTTCATCTTCTTCATTACCATCAATCATTTTCAACACACCAATTGGATAACTTTCCACTAATGTTAATGGTATAATTTCTTCTTGACAAATTACTAAAACATCTAATGGATCACCATCACCAGCATAAGTTCTAGGTATAAAACCATAATTTGCTGGATAATGAGTAGCTGTATACAATACTCTATCTAATCTTAAAAGACCAGTTTCCTTGTCTAATTCATACTTATTTCTACCATTTTTTTGGATTTCTAC
>CANRGM010000074.1 GCA_947630155.1 uncultured Clostridia bacterium | reverse complement strand
CTCCAATCATATAATATGAAAAATATGATTGGAGGTTTATTTTATGGATTATGAAATAATGACGAACGGAAATGTAAAATTAGGACAATATGCTCCAGATTTTGAGGCACAGACTACAATGGGGGAGGTTAAGTTATCTGACTATAGAGGCAAATGGCTTGTGTTATTTTCACACCCCCGGCGACTTCACACCCGTGTGTACAACAGAAATAGTAGCTCTTGCTAAGGTCAATAAATACTTTGAGAATTTAAATACTTGTCTACTTGGACTTAGTGTAGATTCAAATCCATCTCACTTAGAATGGCTGTATAACATATATTGTATGACAGGGATAGTGGTGCCATTTCCTATAATCGCAGATAGAAGCGGTCAGATTGCTAGAAAATATGGAATGATTGCAACAGATATAAGTAACACAGAGACTGTAAGAAATGTGTTTATAATAGATGATAAGGGAAAAGTGAGAACAATTTTAGTTTATCCAATGAATGTTGGAAGATGGATACCAGAAATATTGCGTATTGTGAAGGCTCTGCAAGTTGCAGATTGTGATAAGGTTTCCACTCCAGCAAATTGGGTACCAGGAAATCCAGTAATTGTACCAAGTCCTAATACTTTTGATGGATTGATGGAAAGGAATAATGAGATCACAGAAAATGGCAATGGTATGAGTTGGTATTTGAGTTTTAAGAATCCAACATGTGATTAGTTAGATTTTTAGGGAATGTCCCCTAAAAATTTCTCTGAATTTCAGTGTAAGCATGCATATGAAGAAAAACGAAAAGAAGCAATATGATATGAAGTAAATTAAATGTGATTTACTTTAATATTGCTTCTTTTATAAGTTGGCAGATTAATTAAATATATTTTCAAACCATTTTATCATATGTACTAATAATTCATCCAAAGAATAACGACTTTCATTTCTAAAATACTTAACTATTTCCATTAATATTCCATTCATAAGAAATGAAATATCAAGTTCAAGATATTTATTTGTATATTCAAATTTTAATGTATCATAGATTTTATTACTAGCAATTTTCTTTAATTTTTCCAAAAACAAAAGTGATTCATCTGCAGACAATAATAATTTATATGTATTTTCGTTTTCTTTTAGACAGTGTATAATTTTTCTAAAATAGTCTTTAATATCTTGTTTTGAGTATAGCTTTAAGTCTTCACTACATAAAAGCTCGATTGTTTGTAATTGGTAATCATGAGCCACATCATATATATTATCATAGTGAGTATAAAAAGTGCTTCTTGTTATTTGGGCTTTTTTGACTAATTCTGTTACTGTTAATTTATCTAATTGTTTTTTTTCATTAATTAATTCGGCAAATGTTTTTTTAATTAGGTTTTTTGTTTTGATAGATGATGAATTTAAACATTGTACTTTCATAGTTTAATTTCCTTTCTTATTAAGTAATACGTGATATAGTATAACATTTTTTTTAATATATGCCAAGTTACTTTTAATGATTTTGCAGTAAGCCGTCAAATTCAATAGTTATGTAAAAGGAAGAAATATATTAACATTCCGTACGCTTACTGGCTTGTTCTTATCAAAAGGCAAAATGGACTTTGAGATAGAAGAAGTTTGTGTTATGTTTAAGTCCATTTTGCTTCTTTTGATAAGCCACGCCAAACTGCGCGCTTTATACTCCATTGTTAATATATTTCTCCCTTTTACATAACTATTGAATTTGACTACTCTACAAAATTTTCTTACATGAAAAATAAAAACTGATTTGTCAGTTCAGAGCAACTTCACTTGCTCTGCTTTTTTTACAAAAAAAGATATGCGTCTTCACCCGCATATCTTTATGAATTCATGTCTGGTTACATCGATGTTATAATAAATATAACATCTTTTTTATTCTATGTCAAAAAAATTTTTTCATTTATTTTGTTAAAAAATTTAGACACTTTCATTACAATTGTACTTTCATTCAGTAAACAAAGGGCGTATAATATAATACAGTGTAAAAAGAAAGGAAGGATTTACCTTGAAAAAAATTGCTAATTTTATAATAAACAAAAGACATTTTATATTAGTCTTATTTATTATTCTAACAGTAATTTCAGCTATATTTTCTTCAAAAGTCAAAATAAATCATGATATAACAAAATATCTGCCAGATACATCAGAAACAAGAATTGGTATGAATATAATGGAAGATGAATTTGCAGGAACAGAAACAAGTACTTTGAATTTAATGTTTGACAATTTATCAAATGAAGAAAAGTCAAAAATAAAAGATGAATTAGAATTAATAGAAGGAGTAGATAGTGTAGATTATGATAACACAGAAGAATATAACAAAGATAATCATACATTATATGTTGTAACTGTAGATGATAAATCTGATTCACAAATTGCCGAAAATATATATAATCAAATAACAGAAAAATATAAGGATTATACTGTTTACACAAGTGGAGATGTATCTGAATCCAATAAAACAGTATTACCGATTTGGATAGTTATACTTGCAATTGCATGTGCATTAGTCATATTAATAATAATGTGTGATTCTTATGTTGAGCCATTTTTATTTTTAACTGCAATACTAATGGCTGTATTATTAAATAAAGGAACAAATATGATTTTTGACAATGTATCAAATATAACAGATTCTATATCAGCCATATTGCAATTAGCGTTATCAATGGATTACTCAATTATGCTTATGAATAGATATGATCAGGAAAAAAAGGTTGAAAAAGATAAAGTACAGGCAATGAAAAATGCTTTATATAATGCTTTTCAAGCTATATCCAGTAGTTCAGTTACAACAATAGTAGGACTTCTTGCATTAGTATTTATGAGTTTTAAAATAGGAAGAGATTTAGGATTTGTTTTAGCAAAAGGTGTACTATTTAGCTTAATTTGTATATTCTTTGTGCTACCATCATTAATATTAATGTTTGATAAATGGATAGAAAAAACTAAAAAGAAAAGCCCTAATATTAAGCTAGATAAATTAGGAAAATTCAGTTATAAAATGAGATATGTTGCTGTACCATTATTCCTTATCGTATTTATAACAAGTTTTATGCTAAAGGGAAATTTAGGAATTGATTATACAGATTCCCAATCAGATGAAATATCTGAAGTATTTTCTGAAAATAATCAAATGGCTATTATTTATAAAAATGACCAAGAAGAAAAAATTTCAAAATACTTAAAAACTCTTGAGGATGAAGAAAAAGTAGATGAAGTATTAGGCTATGGAAATACAATCAATGAAAAATTAACTTATGATAAATTAAATGATAAGTTAAATGATTTAGGAGCAGATGTTAAAGTAGATGATTATTTATTAAAAATACTTTATTATGATTACTATAATCCAAATCAAAATAATACATTGACCTTTAGTGAATTTGTAGATTTCATTGAAAACAATGCTTATAATAATGAAAAAATGAATGATAAGATAGATGATGGAACTAAGGAAAATATTACTAGATTAAAGCAATTTATTACCGAATCTGCTATGAATGAAAAACGAACATCTGATGATATAGCAAACATATTGAAGATTGATAAAAAAAAGGTAGATGATTTATTAATTTATTATCTTTCTAAGAATAATAATACTCAAATCAGTTTAAGTGAGTTTATTAATTTTATGAACAAAGATGTTCTAACTAACCAAAAATATTCCGCAAAAATTAATAATGATGAAAAGAGCAAATTAAATACTTTATCAAAATTCACGAATAAACAAACTATCCAAAAGAAGATGACAGTTAATCAAATGGCAGAATTATTTGGAATTGATAGTAATACAATGAATGATTTATACAAGTATTATATTTTGGTAAATGATATAAATGTTGAAATGTCGATTTCAGAATTTTCAAATTTTGTATTAAATGATGTATTACATAATAGTGATTATTCAAATAGTTTTGATGAGAAAACTATTCAGAATATAAAGTTATTATCAACCTTTAGCAATATAGACATTATTAATAAACAAATGAGCATTAAAGAATTATCTGGCTTGTTTGGTATAGATGATACAAAAGTCAATGAGATTTTGCTTTTAAAATATAGTAAAGAAAAGAGCGATAGTAAGTTAAGTATAACTGAATTTATCAATAATACGATTGAAATTAAAAATAATAGTAATTATTTGGATGG
>CANRGM010000073.1 GCA_947630155.1 uncultured Clostridia bacterium | reverse complement strand
ACTGAAGAACCAGAAGAGGAAGAAGAAGAGGAGGAAACTTCTACAAACAAGGCACTTAAAGAATTAATTGTAGAGGGGTATGAATTAACTCCAGAATTTAATCCGGAAACTACTAGATATAGTATAACTTTAGAAGATGATGAGGTAGATAAGCTAGATATAACAGCTACTGCTGAAGATGAAAAAGCAAAAGTTACTATCACAGGTAATGAAAATCTTGATATTGAAAATAATATTATAAGAATAACAGTAACAGCTGAAGATGGTACTACAAGAATATATAGTATATCAGTATTAAAAGAAAACCAAACTAGTGTTATAGAAATGGTGAAACTTAGCAAATTACAAGTTGCAAATGCAACATTAAATCCAGCCTTTGACCCTGATGTAACATCCTATGTTGTTGAAGTGGAAGATCCTTCTACTATAACAGCAAAAGATATAGTCGCAACTGCAGAAGATGAAGATGTAGAGGTAACTATTGCAGAAGAAAACGATTTATCAGAAAATGGCGAAAAGAAAATTACAATAATGTTAGAAGATAAGGAAAAAGATATAACAACAACATATGAAATTTTTGTAAAAAAACCAGTAAATAACAATTTAGAAGGTATGATACAAGAAAATTCTGATAAAACAATTTATTACATTCTTGGAACAATAATTGCAGTATTGGCAATATTAATAATAATCATAATAATAGTTCTAAGAAAAACTTCAAACAAAGATGATGATTATGAAGATGAAGAAGATGATGATGAATTATCAGATAACTATGATTATTCATTAAAAAATGCAATTGATGAAGCTAATGAAGATGAAAATGAAGATGGAAATGATGATGAATATGATGATATGGTTAGAGGAAGCATGACTAGATCTCAATTATTAAACACAGATTACAATGTTTTTAAAGATAATTCAAATGATGTTGGTATAAATGGTAATGAAGATGATGAAGACAATAATATGGATTTAAAAAACAAGAAGAAAGGTAAACATTTCTAATATACTATATTTATTATGAAAAATTAAAATTGATGATTATGTAATAGTTAGTCCAAAGTAAGAAATTCCTATATGTTTCTTATTTTGGACTGCTATGTGATAAATATGTATTTAGAATTTATAGTTAAAAATTAATCATGCTACCATAGCTCAGTTGGTAGAGCAACTGATTCGTAACCAGTAGGTCGGCAGTTCAATTCTGCCTGGTAGCTCCACAGGAAACTCCGCTATATCAAGCAATGTAGCGGAGTTAATTTCTTAAAAATATTATTAACATTTTTAATTTTTTTAGCATTTTTTACTACTTTAGTGTGTCAAAAGGTGTGTCAAAATTAGGCTAAAAATTGATTCACTTTATCGATAGAACTTTGATTATCTTGTGAATCTAAATGAGTATATATTTCTAATAATACTCTAATATCCTTATGACCAGTCCATTGTTGAGCCTGTTTTGCATCTATTCCAGCTTTGTACAATATGCAAGCAAAAGAGTGTCTTAATTGATGTAAAGTAAATGTTATTTTTTCATTATCTTCCTTACCATTATTTAATAAAGATAATACATTACCCAATTTTCTTCTCATAGAAGTTTGACTCATTATTTTATTGTGTTTGCTTGGAAATACATATTCTTCATCATTGTGATTTTTTTTCATTTCTTCTAATTTATTAAATATTATATTAAAAATAGGCACTTTTCTATTTTCGTGGTTTTTTGTATCTTTAATTTCGGGCTGGTTTGTTTTAATATATACTGCTTTATTAACATTAATATATTTTTCATCTATATTAATATCTTTAAATTGAAGCGGTATTATTTCACCACGTCGCAGACCAGTGTAGATCAAAAATAGACACATAAAAGCATTATCATTTGTTTTGGCTAATTCTTTTATAGAATTTATAGTTTCATCAGACAAAGGCTGTTTTTCAGGCGATTTGTATCTTTTTAATTTTATTCCAGTTGCAACATTTCTATATATATAATCATTTTCAATTGCTTTATTGAGCATTGATTTTATAAGAATCAAAGTATCATTTTTAGTTTTTGTTAAATTTTTTTCATCGAGTTTATTAATAAGTGCAACTATATCACTTTGCTTTAATTTCTTTAACTTTATAGTTCCAATGTATGGTTTTATATAAAGTCTTATAATATCAGAATACATCTTATAAGTATTTTTTTCTACATTTTTTTTATAGGTTTCAATCCATTTATCAGCCCATATTGATACAGTTATTGTTTCATTTTCTAACTCAATACCTTGATTATCTAAATGTTTATATTCAATATATTGTTTTTCTAAATCTCTTGGGTTGTCAGAGTAAAGTGTCTTTATTTTCCCATTCACACTAACCCTTTTCATTAGTCTTCCATCTTTTCTAGTAGTATATGTAAAAGCCATAAAAAACCTCCTTAAGCATATTTACAAACTTATGTTCTGATTATAATTTAAAAATTAAATGCTATATAATAGCATTTTATCTTCTGTAGAAATCTTATCATTATCCTCGTAATAATTTACTGCAAATTCGACCATATCTGGCTGTACTTGTAATTCTTCTGCAATGTCCGAGTAATTTATTATTCCGCTTATTAAAACAGCTTAAAATCGAATTTAGTGGCACACAAGTAAGAGCTTTCCACTTCATTGCTCTATATTCTGCTCTGTCAATATCAATTTGAGATGAGCAGAGGGTGTAATAGCCAGAGTAAAAATAATGTCCGTAATTCTTCGGCTAATAAACATTTTTCTTCAGTGCTGGAATCTATTTTTGAATAATCCATAAAAATGAAAGGGGAGTGGTAGTTAATTATTCTAGCTTTATTTTTATTCATTTTACAATTTATTAAATTAATATTTTCTCTTTTTGCTATGTTTTCTAATTCAAATAATTCCATTTTTATTCTCCATATTAATTGCTTATTTTATAAAAATTCTTACTTTGCAAACAATATTTCCAGAATTGTTATAATCAAGTTCTTGTACTATACAATGCAATTCGTTTCCATCAAGTTCATATTCCTGAAGTTTTGCTGAATTACTAGCATTTATTTCGCCTAATTCGTTACCATAATCATCACAAACTAAATATGTTTCAGTATCATATTGATAATCAATATTAAGTTCATCATTTTCAGAAAGAGAATCTAACTGGTCTTGCCTTGGAGAATCTGTACTTTCATCTTTTTTATTTGTTTTTATTAATTTAGTATCAATATAAGTAAATTTATCTAATTCTTCATCAGTTAATTCTTGATAAAAAGCAATTGCTATTTGAATGTTTTTTGTTTCCTCATTAACTCCATACACCATAGCTAAAACGTATTTTTCATCATCTTCTATATAGTCTTTAATCATACTTTGAATATTGTTTTTTGGAACATAACCAATAAAAGTATCATCATACAGTACTCTTATTGCGTTATTATCATACTCATTTGTTGATTCAAACTCAAATTTTAAAATTTGGTGAAGATCTATTTTCGTAATATCAAAATTTCTATATTGAGTACCTTTTACTTCTACATCGTAATAAGAATATTTCAAATACATATTATCATTTTTTATGAATGGAAATTTGAAACTAGAAGTTCTAATCTTTTTTTGTTCAGCAGTAGTATTATCTTTAATGTTAGTGTTATCATTATAAATTTGATTGTTATTGGTAGATTCTTTATTAACAGTATCTGTAGTATGCAATAATTTAGCTCCTAATTGAATACAATCAATAATCCAACCAATTGCAAAAATTCCACCTGTAAATAGGTATAATATTCCAAGTGATTTTTTTTCTTCATAAAATTTATGAATACCTAGATATCCAAAAAATAAGCATAAGATAAAATCAACTCTATTATCAATTTTTTTAGACATATAATTGCTCCTTTTACTTTTTTCTTTCATTTTTTTCTTTCATTTTTTTAATATAATCAATCTGTCTTTGCAACTCTAATAAATCATCATCATCTAGTCCTTGCGTATCAAGACCACCAGCGTTAGCAAATTCCACTTGTTTTAGTTCGTCTATATTACGTATGTCAGTTTTGCCGAAGTAGATAGTCTGTGGATACTTTAAAATATTCTGCTAATTTCAAAATGGTATCAGGTGTCATATCTCTTTTTTCATTTTCATAATTTGAAATTGTTTG
>CANRGM010000072.1 GCA_947630155.1 uncultured Clostridia bacterium | reverse complement strand
AAACAATGCTTGATATTGAGGAAGGGACAGAATTTGAGTATGCAGATGATTTTATAAGTGATTCAGAGCTATATGATGTAAATGAGGACGAGAATGGTGAAGAGCATGATGAGTTAGAAGGAGACTATGATGAGGCAGAAGAAGAATATGATGCAGATGGTGGTATATTTGAAAATGATTTTTTAGTCACAATAAATCAAAAGGAGATAAATGGATACGAAAAAATCCAGATTATTTCTAGTTGTGCTGTTGATTTAATAGACAGATATCAGATACTACAAGAGGTCTCTATTGTTGCTGAAAACTTGAGGGATGTATTGAAAGTTATTGAGAAAGAAAGATAAGCAAATATTTGCAACTGGGGGCGCATCTACTTGGGTGTGAAAAATGTAACTTTTTAAAAAAACTTTAAATAAACTATTGACAAATTCTTATAAATATATTAAAATTATAACTGCGTTAGTCAGTAAGCACTAATGCAAGTGTGAAAGTACATACTTGGGTCATTAGCTCAGGTGGTAGAGCACTTGACTTTTAATCAAGTTGTCCGCGGTTCGAGTCCGCGATGGCTCACCAAAAATCTAGGATTTAAGACAATCTCTTGAATCCTAGGCAAATAATTAATACATGGCCCGTTGGTCAAGCGGTTAAGACATCGCCCTTTCACGGCGGAGACATGGGTTCGATTCCCGTACGGGTCACCAAAAGTATAAATTCACAAAAAATTAAATATGCCACTTTAGCTCAGTTGGCCAGAGCATCGCACTTGTAATGCGGGGGTCCTCAGTTCGAATCTGAGAAGTGGCTCCATATAAGGTTGATAGTCTTGAATAATCTTGATTATTGACTTTTTTTTATTGCGGATGGAGATTTAAATGAGGACGGAGATTATTTCAAAAATTTAAAATAATCTCCGTCCTCAATTTTAAGAAATTACATCATTATATATCATATTCAATACTATCATCATTTGATATAATATCACTAACAAAATTGTCAGATTCAGAAGTAGCATGAATCTTATGATCTGATGAATTATAGTAAAGTTTAGAAACATTATTTGCTAAAATTTCAGTAGGGAATCCATCAGATAAATCTGTTCTACATAAATTACCATTATTTATATAATAAACAAAAGATTTAGAAGAAGTTCCAGGCTCTCCATGGAAGAAATACTTTCCTTCTAATGTCTTCATTGTATCTGCACTTCCAAATTCATTCATAACCATATATTTTACATTAAGAGACGCAAACGCATCATGTATCTCTTCTTCAAATTTATAATCTGCATCTGTATAATTATTTCCATCATAATCTGTACATACAAAATTCTGGAAGAAATAAATATACTTACCATCACTATATTTACCAATATTTTGCCAAGATAACTGACTATAACTTGTATCTTTTGAAATAACAATTGAAAATGCCTTCTTATATTGTCCATTAACTTTACCACTTATCTCATAATATTCATCACCAGAATCAACATGATAGGTGCTATTAGGTGTTTCATTAATTTTACAATCCCAACTAGTTGGAGCATAGAAATAGAAAGAACCTGTTTCATACTTAGATTTAGGAACCTCTGTTGTCACATTAGTATCACTGTTCATATTAGTATTACTGTTCGTATTAGTCTGATTTTCTGTGATTCCCTTCCTAATTATAATAGGAGTAGCTCCTCCTGCAGGGCTTGTAACTAAAATATTAAATAAAGAATTTTTATCTAAATAAGATAGATTGTAGTCCAAGTCAATATCTTCTCTAACTAAATTACCAGCATTAACTTCATTAGTTATTGTTGTCTCAACACATTCTTTTAACTCATTTTCAGTTTCAAAACCAGTCTCTTTTAATAAATCTGACAAAGATGCTTTATTTAATGTAGTTAAATTAAAATTATAAATATCATACTCAACTGATGCATCACCATTAACAATTCCAAGACCTTTAGTAATAACTACAGATAGTACATTATTTGAAACCGCATACTCATATGATATTTGAGGTAAGTAGCCTTCAGTAATTTCCATTTCCGCATTTGTACCACCAAAAGCATTATAATTGGTTTCAAAAAGATTTTTAATTTCGCTATTTATGTAATTTGCATATTCGGATTTGATATTTATATAAGGAACAATTAATTCATCTGCAGAATTATAAGTTTTTCCAGTATTATTAGTTATAGTTTTTGATTTTTTTCCATCAGAATAATTTGCATTATACACCCAAGGCTTGCTAGTATCAACCTTTGAAACTGATGCTAAATCTCCAGACTGTTCTGTTGAATCTGGTTTTACTTGTTCATCATTTTGTACAACATTTTCTGCTTGAGTAGAATTAGCTTCTGCCTTTGCTTCAGAATTAGTCTCAGCAGATTTATTATTATATAAAGCTACTGCACTCACAACACCTGCAACAACTACGATGCAAGCAACTCCAGCAATAATCTTCTTTTTATTTGATGATTCTGAACTTTTTTTGTCAGATGATTTAGATGCTTCTGGTTTTTTTGTTTCTTTAGATTTTTTGTCATCTTTAGTTTTTTTATCATCTTTATTTTTTGAATTTTTAGTAGTCTTAGTAGTTTTAGTAGTCTTATTACTCTTCTTATCACTCTTGTCTTTTTTCGATTTTTTATCCTTTTTATCTTTTTTGCCATGTTCTGTTTTTTCTTTTTTCTTATTATCTACTGCATTTTTAGCCTTATTTTCACTACCAGCATTAGAAGCATTACCACCATTAGCAGCATTAGCATCATTACCAGTATCTTTAGCCTCATTAGATACTCCATTATCAACTGTACTATCAATATTTGGGGCATTATCTGAAGTACCCGTATTTTCAACGATTTCTTCATTTTTTACTTCATTATCATCCTTCATAATACATCTCCTTTACTTCAAAGACAAAGTACGTTGTCTCTAGTTAAAATTTAATAAAGACCAATTAATATAAATCTCTACAATGAAATTATATCATTACTACCAAATCACTTCAATACCAATTAAAATCTTTTTATTATTTTATTTCTCTCAGCTGAGTACACAATATAATACACTATCACATCAAAAAAACTTGCCAATAATCCCCAAAAAATGTATAATAATACCATAAAAAACCCCATAATCGAAAAAGGAGGAAAAACTACCATGAACAAAGTCATACTGGTCACAGGCGGATCAAAAGGTATAGGAGCCAACATCGTAACTCAACTAGCCTTAGACGGATACAACTTAATATTAAACTACAATAACTCAGAAAAATCCGCAAAAGAAATCCAACAAGACCTACTAAAAAAAGGAAAAAAAATTGAAATATTCAAAGCAGATATAACCAAAAGACAAGAAGTAAAATCACTAATAGAATTCTGCATAGAGAAATACGGTCAGCTAGACGTTCTAATAAACAATGCTGGAATATCACAAATAAAGATGTTCACAGACATAACAGATGAAGACTGGAACACAATGATACAAACCAATCTTACAGCAAATTTTTACACAACCCAAGAAGCCTTAAAATACATGATAAAAAATAAAAATGGTTGTATAATTAACATTTCATCAATTTGGGGAACAATTGGAGCTTCATGCGAAGTTCACTATTCTGTGGCAAAAGCAGGATTAGATGGAATGACAAAATCATTAGCAAAAGAATTAGGACCTTCAAATATTAGAGTAAATAGCATAGCTCCAGGAATAATAAACACAGACATGAATGCAGACTTATCAAAAGAAGATTTAAAAAACATAGCACAAGAAATTCCATTACAAAGAATAGGTTATCCACAATCTATCACCAAATGTGTAAAATGGTTAATAGAAGATGATTATACAACAGGTCAAGTAATTTCAGTTAATGGGGGATGGGCGATATAAAAAACTATCCATGTTTTGTTTAACATGGATAGTTTTTTTATATTAATAATTTAAAATCTTTTTAAATTAAAATCAAGCTTTTATTTATTGTTGTTTTTTGATATATATCTTTTATAATTTCCTGAAATTAATTTTGGTACATATGCAAAAAACTTACATACAGTCTCTTTAATTTTCTTTGTCCAATAATTAAATCCTGTAGGAGCTAGTGCAATGGCATTTGTTGTTGGAGTATTTACAGTTTTTGTAACATTTAATGTAGTATCAATTTGATTAAATTCTGGTTTATCAACAGTATCAATATTTGTAACACCACTATTTTCATATGTTGGAGTTATAACTTTATAAAGATTTGGCTCAACTGGAGTACCAACAGGTATTTCAACATCTAATCCTACAGGTGCACCTACAGTTGTATCAACAGGAATTCCAACTGGAGTTCCAAATGAAGTTCCTACTGGAGTTCCAACATTTGAACCAAATTCTGGTGTAGTTCCTGGAGTAACACCGACAATATTATTGCATTTTTTCTCTATATCAAATATATAATTTTTTCCGAAATTATTATCCCATTCATTGTTTTGATTTTTAAAACA
>CANRGM010000071.1 GCA_947630155.1 uncultured Clostridia bacterium | reverse complement strand
AACATTATAATTCTTACAACTAGTAACAATACTAGTGTTACTATAATTGATATTACAGCTCCTAAACCTATGGCTGCAAATAATCCTGTAACAGCTCCAATTAAAACTCCAATTACAAAAGCTAATAATAAGGATAAAATAAATATTATTAAATCTACACAACATTTTCTATTTCTTTTAACTTTTTTGCAACAGCAAATATCTACTTCTTGATCCATAAACAGTCACCTCCTACATAGTATATAATATGAAAAAATTCACGATTGTTGACAAAATTCGACAAATAAAGTTTGCCGGAAAATTGGAAAAATCTAGTAATTGTATTGACAATCTACTATTACTTAGAGTATAATTATATTCGTATGCAAAAAGGGTTATAGAAACAAGAACCCCTAGAAACACATCCTAATAAGGTAGGGTTTATACCGGAAGGAGGGGAATATATATGCCAGAAGTTAAAAATAATGGTAATTTGGAAGATGCATTAAAAAGATTTAAAAGACAATGCGCAAGAAACCAAGTATTACAAGAAGTTCGTAAAAGAGAACACTATGAGAAACCAAGTGTAAGAAGAAAGAAAAAATCAGAGGCTGCTAGAAAGAGAAAATTTTAGTGGTTTATTAAAGTGCAAGTAATACACTTGCACTTTTGTGATATTTGAAAGGATGATGAGTATGTTAAAGGAAAAGTTATTAGAGGATTTAAAATCAGCTATGAAAGATAAGAATGTAAATAGAAAAAATACTGTTCAAATGGTAAGAGCTGCTATTTTGCAAGTAGAAAAAGATAAGAAGATTGAATTGGATGATAATCAAATCTTAGAGGTAATTGCTAAAGAATTTAAGAAAAGAAATGATTCTATGACAGATTATGAAAAATCTGGAAGAGAAGACTTAATAAATCAAATTAAAGAAGAAATGGCTGTTTTAGAAGAATATTTACCAAAAAAATTATCAGAAGAAGAATTAACTGAAAAGGTAAAAGAAATCATCACACAAGTAGGTGCTACATCTATAAAAGATATGGGAAAAATTATGAAAGAAGCTAAAGAACAATTAGGTGTTACAGCTGATGGAAAAATGATAAATGAAATGGTAAAAAAATTATTAGCATAAATTAAAAGTGTTGTGTTAGTTAATTTGTGTAGGTTTTTACACTACTAATAAATAAAACATGTATATTATATTTTTTGATTATAATATACATGTTTATTTTTAATTTAGTGTAATTACAGGTTACTAATTTTGTTCTAAGTATACTAATGAATATTTGTTTTAGAATCAGATTAATCTGAAACTTTTCCAAATAAACTAATACACCATAAACCTGCTATTCCAACTAATATATAAATTATTTTAGCTAATATTGAACCAGCTTTAAATAAGAAATCTACTAAATTAAAATCAAATAATCCAACTAATCCCCAATTTAAAGCGCCAATTATAACTAATAATAAAGCTATTACATTTATGATTTTCATAGGTTAAAACTCCTTTCTATTAATTAGATACTATGAATATTTTTTGCAATAATTTCAAAATTATTCGAAAAATTTTTATTTTTATTATTTTATTTCTCCGAATATGTGCAGTTTTTAAATAAAATATATTGTAAAATACAATTAATTTATATATAATTCAATTATTGAAAACATGAAATAAAACATTATTTAGAATGATTTTAATGTCTTCTATTGTATAAATTTTCAAAAAATAACTTATAATAAAATAAATAAAAAGAAGGGAATGATTGTAAATGAATTACAGAAAAGAAGAATTGAAACAAGGAATTACACTTCATAAAATTAATACAAATAAGTTCAAAACGAATTTATTTGCAATTTTTTTAACAACAAAGTTAGATAAGAAAAGTGTAACAAAAAATGCGCTATTAACTGCTGTTCTAAGAAGAGGTACGAAAAAAATACCTACACAAGAGGAAATTAGTAAGTGCTTAGAAAATATGTATGGTGCTAGCTTTGATTGTGGTGTGGAAAAAACAGGTGATAATCAGGTTTTAAAATTTTATTTAGAGAGTATAAATAATGAGTTTTTACCATCTAAAGAAAATTTAAGCAAGGAATGTATGGAAATCTTGCTTGATGTGGTGTTTAATCCTTTCGTAGATGATAATAAGTTTAAACAAGAATATGTTGATGGAGAGAAAGAAAATTTAAAACAAATAATTCAAGGAAAAATTGATAATAAAGCAAAATATGCGTATGACAGATGTATTGAAGAAATGTACAAAAATGAGCCATATGGTTTATATAAATACGGATATATTGAAGATTTAGAAAATATAGATGCACAAAATTTATATGATTATTATATAGAATTAATTAAAAGTGTAAAAATAGATATTTTTGTATCTGGAGATTTAGATGAACAAATTGTAGATGAAATTAAAGAAAATGAAACTATTAATAATTTAAATGGAAGAGAGCCAGAATACAATGTAAATAAAGAAAATGCATCAAAGGATAAAGTAGATGAGCCACAAATCATTTCAGAAAGTATGGAAGTAACACAAGGTAAATTGATTTTAGGTTTAGATGTATTAAACAATAAGAAAGAAAGTAAATATTGGGCTTCTGTATATAATATAATATTGGGCGGAAGTGCAAATTCTAAAATGTTTCAAAATGTAAGAGAAAAGGCTAGTTTAGCATATTCAGCAGGATCAACGTATTTGAGACAAAAAGATAATATATTTATTAAATGTGGAATTGATATTCCAAATTATGAAAAAGCGTTAAATTTAATTAAAGAACAGTTAAAAGAAATGGAAGATGGTAAGTTTACAGAAGAAGATATAGATAATGCAAAATTATTGATATCATCTACTGTAGGAAGTATTCCAGAAACACAAGATGCGGAGATAACTTATTATTATTCTCAGGAATTATCAGATGAATTCGTATCAATTGAAGATTATATAAAAAGAATTAATGAGGTTACAAAAGAGCAGATTGTGGATATTGCTAAGAATGTGCAGATTAATACAATATACTTCTTAAAAGATTAATGAATTTGGTTTATAGGTATATCCAAACTTCAAAAACCTAAATATATTATACAAGGAATTTGATAAATATGAAAATTATTGAAAGTACAAAGATAAAAGAAAAAGCATATTTTGAGAAATTGGAAAATGGATTAAATATAATCATAATTTCAAAGGCAAATACAAATAAAAAATATGTTATATGGGGTACGAATTTTGGTTCAATAGATAATAGGTTTATAATGCCACAAACAAATGAGGAGGTATTTATTCCAGATGGTGTTGCTCATTTTTTGGAACATAAAATGTTTGAACAAGAAAATGGTACTAATAGCCTAGATGTATTGATGGCTTTGGGATTAGATGCTAATGCATATACAACAAATGACCATACTGCATATTTATTTGAATGTTCATCTGACAAGTTTTATGAAGGTTTAGATGAATTAATGGATTATGTTCAAAATCCATATTTTACAAATGAAAATGTTGAAAAGGAAAAGGGAATTATTGGTCAAGAGATAATGATGTATGATGATGATCCTGGATTTAAATTATATTTAAATACTATGGATTGCTTATATCATAAAAATCCGGTAAAACTTGATATTGCAGGAACTATAGAATCAATTAGTAAAATTGATCCAGATGTATTATATAAATGCTATAATACTTTTTATCATCCTAGCAACATGACTTTAGTAGTATGTGGAGATTTTAAACCAGAAGATTTACTTGAAGAAATTAAGAAAAGATTGCAACCAAAGGAAAATCAGGGGGAAATAAAGAGAATATATGAGGCAGAAGAGGAATCTATAAATCAAAAAAGTAAAGAAGCAAATATGGAAGTTAGTACACCTATTTTTATGATTGGTATTAAGGATAAATTGCCAGATTCAGAAGAGATAGTAAAAAAACATATTGCAATAGAAGTACTATTGGGTATGTTGATTGGTAAAAGTTCAGATTTGTATAAGGAATTATATAATAGTGGAGATTTACTTGCAGAGCCAGATTTGGATTACGAATTTTCTAAGCAATATGCGCATATTTTAGTTGGTGGTCAATCAAAAAATCCAGAGAAAATATATGAAAAATTTAAGGCTGAAGTTTCTAAATTTAAACAAAATGGTTTAGATAATGAACATTTTGAAAGAATAAAAAGAAAAATTTACGGTGATTATGTTGTTGAATATAATAGTGTAGCTGAAATTGCTAGAATGTTTTTAGCTGATTCTTTTAAGGGAATTAATAGTTTTGATTATATTGAGAAATTTAATACTGTTACAAAAGAATATGCTGAACAAATTTTTAATGAAGTGTTTAGTGAGGATAAGATGGCTATAAGTATTATAAGACCTAAATAATTTTTTAGAGTTGGCCGTCCAATTTAATAGTTATGTGTCAATGGGGACGGAGATTTTTGACACAATAAATAAAAAGGTGTGTCAAAAATCTCCGTCCCCATTGACACA
>CANRGM010000070.1 GCA_947630155.1 uncultured Clostridia bacterium | reverse complement strand
AATATAAAAAATAAGGGGGAAAATAAATGTCTAGAAATGAATTCATATGTGATTGTAATGTAATTCATCAGGATGTGGTTGATAATACAGCTAGAAATATGCCAGATGCAGATACATTTAACAAACTAGCGGAATTTTTCAAAATTCTTGGAGATACAACTAGAGTAAAAATTTTATTTGCGCTAGATGAAAATGAGATGTGTGTATGTGATATTGCAAATGTGTTGGGAATGAGCAAATCATCTATTTCACATCAATTAGGAACTTTAAGGAGAAGTGGAATTGTTAAATGTAGAAAATCCGGAAAAGAGGTTTTTTATATGTTGGATGACAATCATGTAAAGGAAGTTTTTGAAATAGGTATTGAACATATAAAACATAAAATATAAAAGTAAAAAGGAAGGGAATTTATTATGAAAAAAATGCAAGCTAAAATTATAATAGCTTTTATACTACTTCTTATTGTTCTTTTAATTAACTTTAATAATATATGGATAGCTAATATCATATATATTATTTCATATTTAGTTGTTGGATTAGAGATTCTAAGAAAAGCCATAAGAAATATAATTAGAGGAAAAGTCTTTGACGAGAATTTTTTAATGGCAGTTGCAACAATAGGAGCTTTTGTAATTGGAAAATTTCCAGAAGCAGTTGCTGTTATGTTGTTTTATCAAATAGGAGAATTATTCCAAGATTATGCTGTAGATAAGTCAAGAAAATCAATAGCATCTTTAATGGATATAAGGCCGGATTTTGCAAATGTAGAGAGAAATGGAGATGTAGAAAAAGTAGATCCAGACAATGTAAAAATTGGTGAAATAATTATAGTTAAACCAGGTGAAAAAATTCCGTTGGATGGTAATGTAATAGAAGGAAAGTCAAGCCTTGATACTAAAGCCCTAACAGGAGAAGCCTTGCCACGAGATGTAGTAGAAGGTGAAGAAGTAATAAGTGGTTGTATAAACTTGAATGGAGTTATAAAAGTAAAGGTGACAAAAGAATATGGAGAATCGACAGTTAACAAAATTTTGGATTTAGTTGAAAATGCAAGTAGTAAAAAATCAAAGTCTGAAAATTTTATAACAAAATTTGCTCAATATTATACACCAATAGTAGTAATTATTGCAGTATTTCTAGCAATATTACCTCCACTTATTATAAAGGATGAAGTATTTTCAGATTGGATATATAGGGCATTATCATTTCTTGTAGTATCTTGTCCTTGTGCCTTAGTTATATCAATACCATTAAGTTTCTTCGGTGGAATAGGTGGTGCATCTAAAATGGGCATTTTGATAAAGGGAAGTAATTATATAGAACAATTATCTAATGCAGAAATAATTGTATTTGATAAAACAGGGACATTAACAGAAGGAGTTTTTGAAGTACAAAAAGTCGAGGCAGTAGGTATAAGTCAAGAGGAACTAATGAAAATTACAACATATGCAGAACATTATTCTAATCATCCGATATCAATTTCTATAAAAAATGCATATAAAAAAGAAATTGATGAAAAGCAAATAGTAAAGGTAAAGGAATTATCAGGACTTGGAATAGAGGCTAAAATAGGAAATCAGGCTGTATTAGTTGGAAATGAAAAATTAATGAATGAAAGAAAGATAGAATATACAATATCTAATGACATAGGAACAATTGTATATGTTGCAATAGATGGAAAATTTTCAGGATATATAGTAATTTCTGATAAAATAAGAGAAGATTCTATAATAGCAATAAAGAACCTAAAGAAAAATAATATCAAACAAACCATAATGCTAACAGGGGATAAGCAAGATGTTGGTGAAAGTGTTGCAAAGGAATTAGGAATAGATAAAGTTTATGCTGAATTGTTACCAGATGGTAAGGTAGAAAAAGTTGAAAATTTGTTAAAAGAAAAAAGTGTTAAAGGGAAATTAGCTTTTGTAGGAGATGGTATAAATGATGCACCAGTTTTAGCTATTTCAGATATAGGTATAGCAATGGGAGGTTTAGGTTCAGATGCAGCTATAGAAGCGGCAGATGTAGTACTTATGACAGATGAGCCATCTAAAATAGTAAATGCCATTCAGTTATCAAAGAAAACAATGAGAATTGTTAAAGAAAATATAATATTTGCTATCTCTATAAAAGTACTTGTTTTAATTTTAACTGCATTTGGGATATCAACTATGTGGGAAGCAGTATTTGCAGATGTTGGTGTTTCAGTAATTGCTATTATAAATGCTTTAAGGGCATTAAAAGTAAAAAAGAGTTAAAAATATTGTTCAAAACTCTATTCAAAATAAAATTCGTATGTTATAATAAAAAAAGTAATTTTTATAATTACTTTTTTTTATGAATTTGAATTTCATAAACGGCTAAAATTTATATAAAAACGGAGAGAACCTTTGAAAATAAAGGGAAAATCGAGAAAGGGGAGATAAAATTTGAGCGGACATAGTAAATGGCATAATATTCAAGCCAAAAAAGGAAAAGCAGATGCTGCAAGAGGAAAAATATTCACAAAATTAGGAAGAGAATTACTAGTTGCAGTAAAACAAGGTGGACCAGACCCATCTGGTAATTCAAAATTAAAAGATGTTATTGCAAAATGTAAAGCTGCAAACATGCCAAATGATACAATAAATAATGCAATAAAAAAAGCATCAGGAGCTGGAAATACAGCAAATTATGAAGAGGTAACATATGAAGGATATGGACCAAATGGTGTAGCAGTTATTGTAGAAGGAAGTACAGATAACAAAAACAGAACAGCTGCAGATGTACGCCATGCATTTGATAAATCAGGAGGAAATTTAGGAACATCAGGTTGTGTATCTTATATGTTTAATAAAAAAGGTGTAATAGTAATAGACAAAACTACAACATCAATGTCTGAAGATGATTTAATGATGTTAGCATTAGAAAGTGGAGCAGAAGATTTTTCTGCAGAAGATGAAGTATATGAAATAACAACAGCTCCAGGAGATTTCTCAGCAGTTCGCGAAAAATTAGAAGAACAAGGTTTGGAATTTCTAGAAGCAGAAGTTCAAATGGTTCCAACTACATATACAACATTAGATGAAAATGGTGCTGCAAAAATGCAGAGATTTCTAGATATGTTAGATGATTTAGATGATGTTACAAATGTATATCATAATTGGGATGAATAATTGAAAGTAAAAAGCCATCGGTAAAGACCGATGGCTTTTTGCTTTCAGATGGAAGAGTGCCGGAACTGGGCTCTCTGATAATTCAGAAATAGCTCAGGGCTTTCCAGCATTTGCTTAGCCTGTTCGAGATTTTCAAGCAATATTCGAATCTCAAAAGGGCTAGCAAATGATGAATTCATTGCTACATCCACCTCAGCCTTGCAACTTGCAATATGCTGGCGAATTGCTTCATGAATGCTGATTTCCATCTAAAATTCACCTCCTTATTACACAAGTAAGTACTGGTGTAATGTTATTTGGGAATTTGCTAACGTGGTAAAAAAATCAACCACATTATTACTAGTATAACATATTATGTAAAATAATGCAATGTTTATTGAGATTTTTTATGAATTTGACTAAATAGTTAGCAAATAACCAATCATAAATGTTATATAATGATTATATGAACTTGATGTTAATAAAATACCGGATTAATAAAAAAGTTCTAAATTAATAAAAAAAGAATAATATATATTATATTAAAAATTTAATAATCTATTATATAGAGGTGTAAAGTAATGAATAAATCAGAAGTGTTTAGATTTACAATCTTAAAAAATTTTCCTGAAAACATAGTACAAGCTATGGAACAAATTAATTTAGAAAAAGTAGAAGAAATAAGAATAAGAGTAAATAAGCCAATAATTATAAAAATTGGTTCAAGTGAAATGATTCTAAAGTACCAAGTAAACCAAGAGGAAATTCTAAATATATTTCAAAGTTTTTGTAGTAATTCTATATATACATATCAAAATCAAATATGTGGAGGCTTTATAACCATTCCAGGAGGACATAGAGTTGGTATAAGTGGGAGTGCTGTGGTAAAAGATGGAAAAGTAACAAATGTAACTAATTTATATTCATTAAACATAAGAATTGCAAGAGAAATAAAAGATTGTAGTATGTCACTATTACAGTATATAATAGATATTCAAAGAAATTCTGTATTTAATACTTTAATTGTATCACCTCCTGGAGCAGGAAAGACAACTATGATAAGGGATATTGTAAATAAAATAAGTAATGGAATACCAGAAATAAATTTTAAAGGAATAAATGTATCTGTAATAGATGAGAGAGGAGAGATTGCAGCAATGCATAGGGGGGTTCCTCAAAATGATATTGGAATTCGTACAGATGTGTTAGATAATGTTCCCAAAACTATAGGAATACGAATGGCTGTAAGGTCATTAGCTCCACATGTTATAGTAGCTGATGAAATTGGAAATAGGGAAGATGCAGAGGTTATTAATTATGCAATTTGCTCTGGAGTAAAGGGAATTTTTAC
>CANRGM010000069.1 GCA_947630155.1 uncultured Clostridia bacterium | reverse complement strand
CTTGCAGATTCTAATATAGATGTAAAGAAAATAAAAAATATGTTTATCTCACATACACACACAGACCATATAATGGGGGCAATTTGGATAATAAGATTTATAGGAAGAAAATATCTTGTTGAAGATTATGATGATACATTTTTTATATATGGTAATAATGAAGTAATACATGCAATTAGGCAAATGTGTGATGCTGTATTACCAAAAAAGTTTACAAGCTTATTAGATGATAAAATAAAGTTAGTTGAGGTTGATACAGGATATTCTACTGAGATTTTAAACATGAAGGTTGACTTTTTTGATATAAATGCAACAAAAGTAAAGCAAACTGGATTTTCAATATGGTTAAATGATAAAGAAAAATTTACATTTATTGGTGATGAAGTTTGCAAAGAATCTACAGAGAAATATGTGAAAGATAGCAAATGGCTTTTTGCTGATGCATATATGGCAGGAAAAGAAGCGGAGGAATATAATCCAATAAAAAGACATTCTCATAGTACAGTGAAATTTGTTGCAGAATTATGTGAAAGATTAAATGTAGAAAATGTTATTATGTCACATACAATTGATACAGATTTAGAAAAAAGAAAAGCAACTTTTACAGAGGATGCTATGAAATATTATCATGGAAATGTATTTGTACCTGATGATTTAGAGTGTATTATTATCTAAAAACAGTTGTCATCTCTTCTAAAATGCAGTATAATATAACATAAGTATCAAATACTTAAATAACAATATTATTAAAGATAGGGGGAATTTTAATGAAGATTTATAATTCATTAACAAAGAAAAAAGAAGAATTCATACCAATAGAAAAGGATAATGTGAAGATGTATGCTTGTGGAATTACAGTATATGATGACTCACATATAGGTCATGCAAGAGCATCAATAACTTATGATATGATATGTTGTTATTTAAGATTTTTAGGATACAAAGTAAAATTTGTTCGCAATTATACAGATGTAGATGATAAAATAATTGCCAAAGCTAATGCCTTAAATATGAATGCTCTAGACTATTCAGAAGCAAGAATAAAAGAAGCAGAAAAAGATTTTGAAAGACTTGGAGCTGATTTCCCTGATGTAAAAGTTAAAGCATCAGAAAACATTGATAATATAATTGATTTTGTAAGTAAATTAATAGAAAAAGGATATGCATATTCTACTGAAAAAGGAGATGTATATTATAGTGTGAAGAAATTTAAAGATTATGGAAAATTATCAAATATAAATACTGATGATTTATTAAATGGAGTTAGAAAAGATGTTGAAGAAGGAAAACGCGATCCATTAGACTTCGCTGTCTGGAAATCTGCAAAAGCAGGAGAAATTTCATGGAAATCACCTTGGGGAGAAGGAAGACCAGGTTGGCACATAGAATGCTCATGCATGGTGCTACATAATTTAGGAGAAACTATAGATATTCATGGTGGTGGAAAAGATTTAATATTTCCACATCATGAAAATGAGATAGCACAAAGTGAAGCTCTAACAGGAAAGCCATTAGCTAATTATTGGATTCATAATGGTCTAGTAAAAATTAATGGACAAAAAATGAGTAAATCTTTAGGAAATGGATTAACCATAAAACAGGCCTTAGATTTATATAATCCAGAGGTAATAAGATATGCAATAATTTCAAAAAATTATTCATCTGATATAGATTTGGGAGAAAGTGAATTTGTTTTAGCAGAGCAACACATTTATTATTTTTACAATACTTTAAATAGCATTGATAAATTTTTATCAGAAAATACAAGTATGAAAGAAGTCAAAAATGAAGTCGCAGATAATATAGAAGCAAAATTTAGAGAAGCAATGGATGATGATTTTAATACACCAGTTGCTATTGCTAATTTATTTGCGGTATTCAAATATGTTAATAATCTATTAAAGGATAATAAAGTTACATCAGATGAAAAAGCATATATTTTAAACAAAATCAAGAGTGAGATTGTTAGATGTTATAATGTTATTGGTATATTTAAAGAAAATGTTTTGGATTTAATTGATGATTTAAAAAATAAGTATATTGTAAAACTGGGATTAGAAATTGCTGAAATTGAAAAAAAGGTACAAGATAGAGCAGATGCAAAATTAGGAAAAAATTATGAATTAGCTGATGAGATTAGGAATGAATTAGATAAAAAAGGAATTATTTTAAATGATTCAAAAAATGGAACAACATGGGATATTAAAGAATTGTATGTTGCTATTTAATACTTGTACTTGATATTATTAGTAGTTTATGATATAAATATTATTAGGAAGTTATGTATGTATTCATTAATTGATAATTCAATATGAAAGGAGAGCTTTTTATGAAACTTATGCTTCCGGATTATAATTACATGTTTGAAGGTGAGATTGCTGAAGTCAAGGACGGAGTATTGTATATTTACAGGCCTGGAGCATTTAAGGAGGTAATGTATAAGCTTACATATTTAATTTTTGGAGAGACTGAATGTTGCTTTTGCCACAAAAAATTACGGACTGATATTTCGGAGATAGATGAAGACAAGTATTTTTCCCAGATAACTCTAGATCATTTGATACCACAAGAGTTTGGAGGACCAACTATTCCAAATAATATGAGACCAACATGTAGTAGATGCAATAACTTAAAAGGAAATATGTATCTCGATGAATTTATGGAATACTGTAAGTTTGAGACGAAAATTGACAAAGAATCTAAAATTTTGAAACGGAAGTTTAAAGAGGAACTACAACTAAAACAAGAAAAAAGGAAATATGGGCAGATTGAATCCATTCCTAAGGATTGGATTAGTGATGAACTTATCAGAACCATCTATGTAAATTTTTGGATTTCTGAACCTTTGGGAGTGGAATATTTTAAGCAAGAAAAGTTCTATAAGAAGTATAAAAGACTTCCAAAACTTGCGATTATAAGTCAAAATCGTTTCCTACTGGATGGGTTTAATACAATATTGCTGGCTAAGTATAACTTCAGTGAGAAAATTAATGTAATTGTGTTAGAGAATGTGTATTATAAGGGGTTCCCAGAGTGAGTAGAATTTTATGACACTGATAATAAGGAATTATAAGGGAGGTTTTCATAAGTAGCGAATCATAAGAATTTATCTTACAAACAAGAATGGCTAGACTTATTGTTTAATAAGTCTAGCCATTTTACGCAATGGTTGTTAAATAACTCTATTCATTGCATCCTTTCCACCAAAAATACATGGTGAATTACATTTCCAGTTAGGGAAAGTACAACGAGCACCTTTTGAATATGGCAACAAATAATTGTAAAGTTCTGGGTTATTTTTTGTTGCTTCCAAATACTTTTCCATTGTTACTTTTGTCTGCTCCATAATTTCCAGTTGGGCTGCTCCACATAAGCGTTCCATGCATTTTAACACAAAGTTCTCAATAGTACCTCTTTCATTTACTTGTACAAGCATTCCTTGAGGGAAAAACTTTTCAAGAGAAGAAATATCTTTAAGCCACTCTTGTTCGAGTTCAGTGTTCTTAATAATAGGCGGAACATAGTATTGTGCTTCATCAAGTAAAGTCATCTCATAAGCCAATGTTCTATGTCTTTGAGCTTGTGCTAATTGTGCAAAGCTGGCAAGATATGTAGTAGAGTAGTTTTCACCAAATTCTTCGTTTCTTGATTTTCTCTGTGCAAACAAAGAAAAACTGCGGTTTTTTATTCTTGAATTCAATCCTTCAACTTCCAAGTCAGGCATTGCTTTCAAAAAATCAGTTAAAATTTCTTTTAATTTTATAGAAAAATCATCGTTTCCACCTTTTTCAATGTAGTCTTTTGCCCAATTAATAATGTAATTCAACTGTCCAAAGTTAACAGTGTATTCCATTACAGTTGCAGGTGTAAAAACACTTATAAGATATCTAGCATTTTCTTGAGCAAGTTTTAAAGCTCTTTTGTCATCAAAGTTTGGATATTTTAAAAGGATTTGTTCTTTGAATATTTTAATCCACTTTTCATACAATTCTTTTTCCTCAGGAGATGGCTCCATATGTGTATATCTTGCAGATTTTTCAGATGTATTATATGCTTTTTCATTATTTAAAATCATTGCAAGAATCTTAGGAATTCCCTCAAAACAAAGATTGTATGTTGGATGTCCGAATACGCTGTGATGACCAGACTTGATATTACCATTGGCTCTTTTTTGTGTTTTTTCGGATGCTTCTGCAAACAATGTTTCAACTGTGTCTGGTAAGTAGCAAATACCTGCAGACTTTCCAGAAAAATCTACTGCATCTTCTTTAGGCAGAACATATCCTACTTTGGTTGATGCAATTACCTTAATTTCCATTAATAAGTACCTCCTTTTTAGTCGTAAAGTTCCATTTCAATATAGTAACATTTGTCTACACAATGATGCATTTTTTTGAAATTATATCATACGAATTGACACAATGCAACAATTTTATCTACCAGCAAATTATTTACGAACTATAATATGCCTATTGCTAAAGATAGACCACCTACCTGCTAAAAAACAACTGGAAATTGAGATGTTACAAGTTAATTCAAAGGAATATGAAATAATTAAAAAAGAAGAAAAACAAAAGTCGTGAGAGATAATAAAATCTTTCTCGTATGTATTGTTTTCATTGAGATTGAATGATATAATTTTTTTAGATATATAGTAATTTGCAAAAATTAACATAATGTGGTATAAGTATAATGTATTCGAAAGAATGCACTGTTCGTTCAACCAAAAATTTT
>CANRGM010000068.1 GCA_947630155.1 uncultured Clostridia bacterium | reverse complement strand
AATTTCAGTATTGACTTTTAATAAAAGTAGATATAAAATTAAAAAAAAGGAAAGGATTGATTTACAAATGACAAAGAAAAAATTTTTAGTAATAATATTTATTATGATTGGAATGGTCCTAACATTATCAGGATGTGGTGGTTCAAATAAGGAAAATAAGGATTATGAAAAACCAGTGCAAAATTATTTTGAAGGTATGAAAAAGGGGGATTTAAATACATATGAAAAAGCGTTTCCATCATTTGTGGAAACTTATATGGATGAAGAGAGATTGGATGATTTTGTTACAATGTATAAAGATGAATATGGAGAAGATTTTGACATATCTTATAATATAACTAATAAAAAAGAATTAAATAATGATGATTTTGAAGATGCAAAATCATATATAAAAGAAGAATATGATCAAGATGTAAATATTTCAGGTGGTTATGAATTGGAAGTAGAAGCTACTATGAAAGGAAGTAAAGATAGTGATACAATAAAAACAACAATGTATGTTTTTAAAATTAATGATGTATGGTATTGTATGGAGTCTTCTTATGGTATGATAGGAGTAGATTAGATTAAACAGTATGCAGGAGGAATGTATGCAAATAAAATATAATGACAGGATTATTAATACACAAGATGGAATAACAATTAATGAATTGCTAAAGGATGAAATAAAAAAAACTAATGCTATTGCAGCAAGATTTAATAATGAGGTAAAAAGTCTAAATTATACATTGAATGAGGATGGAGAATTAAGTCTAATAGATATAAGTAATAAAGATGGTATTCGTGTATATAGAAAAGGTTTATTATTTATAATAGGTATGGCGATTGAAGAATTATATCCAGATGCAAGAATGATAGTAAACTTTCAATTATCAAATGCATTATTATGTGAATTTGATAACCTAAATGTAACAGATGAAGTAATTCAAAATATAAATAAAAAAGTTAATGAAATTGTTCAAAAAAATCTAGAGATAAAAAAGAAATCAATGACAAAAGAACAAGCTCAAGATTTTTATAAGAATAAAACAACTAGTAAAGGAAGGTTGCAATTAGATTTAAAAACAAAAAAACATATTAGTTTATATTGGTGTGAAGATTATTTTGATTATTATTATGGTATATTACCAATATCAACTGGTATGTTGAAATTGTATGAAATAATAAAATATGATAGAGGCTTTTTAGTAAGGTATCCAAGTAGAAAAGAAATAACTAAATTACCTCAATTTAAAGAAAATAAAAAATTATTGGCAACATTAGACGAATACGATGTTTTACACAAGGTACTAAATGTACCAACAGTAAAAGAATTAAATGAAATAACAAGACAAGGTAAGATTAAAGATTACATTTTATTGGATGAAGCTTTGCATGAAAAGAAAATAGCAAATATAGCTGATGATATTGTAAAAAATGATAAAATTAAGATGATTCTAATTGCTGGTCCATCTTCATCAGGTAAAACTACTTTTGCACAAAGACTAGGTATTCAATTGCGTTTGAATGGAATTAAACCAGTAACTATATCTGTTGATAATTATTTTGTAGAAAGAGCAGAAAATCCAAAAGATGAAAATGGAAATTATGATTTTGAATGTCTAGAGGCTATAGATACAAAGCTTTTCAATCAACATTTATTAAGTTTATTAAATGGCGAAGAAATTGAAATGCCTGATTTTGACTTTGAGGTAGGTACTAAAAGATATAATGGTAAAAAACTAAAATTAGATGAAGATGAAATACTAGTAATAGAAGGAATTCACTGCCTAAATGACAAATTAACTGCTCTAATTCCAAAAGAACAAAAGTATAAGATTTATATTAGTTGTTTAACTGTATTAAATATAGATGAACATAATAGAATTTCTACAACAGATACAAGATTAATTAGAAGAATAGTAAGAGATAAACAGTTTAGAGGTTATAATGCATTACATACATTGAAAATGTGGGATTCAGTTGTGGCAGGAGAAGAAAAAAATATTTTTCCATATCAAGAAGAAGCTGATAGTATGTTTAATTCGTCCTTAATCTATGAGTTAGCTGTTTTAAAGGATTTTGCAATACCATTATTAGAAGAAATTGATAATTCTAAACCAGAGTTTTCCGAAGCAAAAAGGTTGCGTAGAATGCTTGGCTATTTTGAATCTATTCCAGCGGAATATCTTCCTAGTAATTCACTTTTAAGAGAATTTGTAGGTAATAGTATATTTAATGTACATTAATTAAAAGTTATAAATAATTGCACAGAAAGGAAAGTTTAAATGGATAATAGATTATTCACAGAAATAGATGAAAGTTTTGTTTGTGAAAATTGTGGGAGAAAAGTAGAAAAACTTGGATATTCTTGCAGGAATCATTGCCCATACTGCTTACACTCTAAGCATGTTGATGTAAATCCAGGTGATAGACAAGAAAAATGTAAAGGCTTGTTAGAACCTATTGGCTTAGAGATTGATGGGAAAAAGGGCTATGTGATAATTTTTAAATGTAAAAAGTGTGGTGAAATCAGAAAAAATAAGGCTGCTAAAGATGATGATATGGAAGAAATTATAAAGCTTAGTGCAAGGCATTAGGGTAACATGATTCTAACTAAAGAAAAAGGAGTAAGAAATGGTAAGAGATTGTGCTATTGAAATATTAAAATTAATAAGAAATAATGATGGTATTGAAAAAGAAAAACTAATAAATCCTGATATGGATGTACACAAAATAATTGATTTAATATTAAGTGAGTGCAGATGTAGCATAATAGATAAAGATGGAAATTATTCTCGTTATGGTAGTAGCACAGATATACGAATTATTGAAATTTTAATAAAAATATTTTTATCTAATGTGAAGGAAATTCCTCCAGAAGTGATTTCAATGGCACTTACAAAAGAAGGAGTTATTGGACCATTTAAAAAAGTAAATTTGAATAAATCATACAGTGAGGAGAATGGTCTATATAATTTAGAAATTGAAGATATTTTTCCAAATGAATTTCATGTAAATATTTTCAAGGATAATGTAGAGGTAAGAGAAAAATTTATAAAAGAGATTTTAAAACCTTATGTGAAAAATATTATATATGAAAATGATAATCTAATGTGTAAAAGTCCAATAGGAGCTTATATAAGCAAACATATAATTAGATTGATAGTACCTCAAAAAAGTGATGAAGAACTAGTTAAAGATTTGATAGATATTTTAAAATCTCAGATAAATACAGAAGATGCTTTGATAGATAATATAGCAAATTATATTTTTATAAATATAATGAATAATAAGTTTTTTAAAGATGAATTAGTAAATAGAACTCTAGACACAACAGAATTACAGAAGCTGGGTAAGATCTCAATTGGTTTTGGAAGTTTAGTGGAGAATATGGTATATGAAACTTTACAAATGATAGAATTACGTAGTTTTCCTTATGGTGAAATTATATCTGTTAAAAATACATTTTACACTGTTGTTGCTGTTTTAGAAGCTTTGAGTATGAATTTTGAAAGTCTAAGTGAAGATGAAATTCTTGAAAAGATTGAAAATATCTATAAATATTATTCTAACAAGAATGAAGTAAAATATAGAACTCAAAATGTTGATTCAAGTAAATATGAGTTCCCAACTCAATTTGTAGAAGTAGCAAATATTAAAGATGCAATGAAAAATTTATGTAAGATGATAAAAGTTCTATTAGATAAAAAGGAACAACTTGATGAATCAGTGTATATAAAAGAAGTATTAAGAATACATTATAGATTTACAAAAATTCAACCATTTGAAAGTGCAAATGGAAGAACTATTAGGGCTATAGTAAATATATTATTAATGTCAAAAGGGATGATAGGTATATTTAGAAAAGAGAAAAGAAAGGATTATATTGAATATATTAATGAAGCCAATAAAATTATAAAAGAAAATGAAGATAAATATATAAAAGGTTTGTCTGCTAAAACTATGGAATGTGTTGAATTGGAAAATAAATTTTTAGATAAGAATGATATTCCATTTTTATTGGTAAACTGTTAGAATGATATTTTAATTTTAATAAGAAGAAAAAAATCTGAGTCCAAAAGGGGACTCAGATTTTTTACAAAAGGTTTGATTGAGCGAAAGCATCAGTTGTTATTAAACAGGTAAGTCTTATTGGAAATTTCAATAATCGACATTGCTTGTTTTTGGATGAATTCTTTGTTGTCCAGCAGGTTATTCTTAGGATCGTTTGGATCTAAAAACATTAAGTCCTCAAAGTTAGGTAACCTTGAAACATAAAGTTTATCAGATTCGTCAAAGCATACTTCGAACGGGAACAAAAACAGATTCAAATCGTAATCATTTTTGTACAGTTTGCGTACAGTTCTGAACATTTCGCGAGACCAATAAGAAATATTCCGTCTTGTATCGCTGTAAAGTGTGTCTTTTACTATGTTCCATATAAATTGCAGATCCACAATAGCCTGTTTTTCCTTACGAATTTTTTGAATGTCGAAATTCAAACTTACAGAAAATTGAATGTTCAATTTTTGGGGGACATTCTTTTTTTTCTTGTTGGACTTAGGATCTACTGAAACAAAGATGGTAATAGCTCTGTCTTCGTTTCTTTCTGCTGGTGTGCAAAAAGGAATTTCCTCCTCAGATATTGTCTCTAAAAGACTTGTCCGAAGCTCATTGTTGAAATTCCTTGTTACCCTTTCGACAACTGCGGATGTTTCCATAAGTGAATACTCCTTTCATAAAATATGTGGCAAATGAACTTTTCATTTGCTATGCGGAT
>CANRGM010000067.1 GCA_947630155.1 uncultured Clostridia bacterium | reverse complement strand
CCAAAAAACCTGCAAATATTATAATCACCAATCAATCTTGAAATAATTCGCTCTCCGTAGGTTTTATTTAAAATTGGTAAACTCAAATTTGTAGAAATAATTGTTTTTAAACATCTATCATTTTGATTTAATAAACGAGTATTTATTATATTAAATAATTCAGTAAATTTTACACTATTCAAAGACTCTGTTCCCAAATCATCAATTATTAATAAATCAGCATCAAATAAATTTTTATAGGTTTCATTTGAAGATGCATTTTTATTAAATTTACAATCAATTATTGTATCCAACATAATTGGAGCTGTTTGATAAAGAACAGTTTTATCCCTTTGTATAATTTCCCTTGCAATACAGCTAGAAAGGAATGTTTTGCCCAACCCTGTATTACCAGTAAACAATAAATTTTTCTCATTAGGATCATCAAAATTTTCAATAAAATTAAGACAAATATTTTTAATTAAAGAAATGTTTTCTCTAGGAGAAATTTCTGAATTATATTTTTCTTTATCAACTTTATCAGAATATTTATCTAAAGAAAAATTATCAAAATTTTGTGTTTCCAAATTTGCAATATTTGATTTATTATACTCAATATTATATATTTCTTGTTTAAGACAACTGCACATTGTTGATTTATTATTATCCTGCACATAACCAGTATCATTACATAATTTGCAAGAATAATTTGGAGATAAATAATCTTCCGGTAAATTAAGTTTTTTTAATATTTCTGTTTTTTCATTTTTTAGAATGGTCACATTGTTATTTAATTCATTTAATAATTCTTCAGAATTAGATTGTATAAGAGCCTTAGCAGTTGATATTCCAACGCGAGACAATTCATCATCAATTTCTTGTAATCTAGGATTTTCTGAGTATAATTTATTTTTTCTAAATTCCAAGTCTTTTTCAGCTGTTAATCTCTTTTGTTCATATTTTTTTAGTAATATAGATAAAGTTTCATTATTCATAGAAAATGCAGCCCTTTCTTTAATTCCCATTACTCAAACCACTTGGAGCATTAATATAAAAATTATCCCAATCTGAGCGTTCTCTTTGATCATAATTAGTATATTCAGTTTGTTTTTCTAATTTTTTAATATTTTTATTTTTGTTTTTAGCATCTAATAAATAAGAATTTACTTCTGATGGCGTTTTTAGCTTTCTTTCATGCCAATCAGTTAATATTTTATCTAAATAATCAAAATTAAAATTAGATTTAGAAGTAGTTTTTTTCAAAGCAATTTCAATAATGTCAAAATTAAATCCATAATCTAAATTCCATCTATGTACATAACCCTCCTCATATTGAGAAAGTTGTCTATTTAAATTTAACTTCTTAGAAATAGTAGAACTTAAAGACTTAATTTTTTCCTGTCTTTCAAAATATATTTCAAGGTCATTAAATGTTTTTATATTATTTTGAGACCATGCTTCTGCAACAGTTTGTATATAATTTCTATGAAGAGCAGAACGATTGAAACAATACCTAAACAGAGCAATCATTACTTCTTCATCAAAACAATACTTTTTAAACCACAAATCTATATCACTATACCATGAAGGTGACATTATACCCTGGAAGAATTCATTATTTATATTTTCTATAGCCTTTGAGCGATATTGATTTTTAGCTGTTTTTTCTAATTCCTCTGGAGATGATGTGATTTTAGGATTATATAATTTATGAAGTTCAATTTCTTGTAAATTATTTAATATATATCCAGTATTTTTTTTCGTAATAATTTTTTGCTCTTCCCAGAACTTAATTCCATCTTGAATAGTTTTTAATGGAAGTTGTAATTTTTTCGCTAAATCATTAACTTTTATATCTTTTCCATACTTAGCTAAAAATAACATGTATAGATAAATTTTTATATAATTTCCATCAGCAAAAGATAAATACTCTGTGAAAAATACATCTGGTATTGATGTTGATGAAAATATAAAAGGTGCATCATTTTGTTCTAATTTCATATTACTCCCTCCATTGCAAATTTAGTCAGATTATATCATTAAAAATATTTTTCTACAATAGAGAAATTAAAATTTGCCAAATTAAATAAGTATAAATTTTACAATTATGGAAAAAATATAAAAAACAGATTTAGAAAGGGGAATATAATTTGTATATTTATTCTCATAAAAAAAGAAAGGCAAAAAAAATAATAATAACACTTATAGTTCTAATTTTATTAGCCCTTGCAGGTTTTAAATTATATCAAATCTATACAGGAATTCCAATTACAGACTTTAGCACTGTAAAAGCAGAAAGATTATCTCAAACAGTAGAAGAAAAAAAAGAAGAAGATATTACCGTTACTCAAATGTTAGAAAACGCTACGGATAGCGTTGTTGGAATATCAAAACTAAAAGATAATGGAAGTACTATTTTTACAGAAGATGGTATATCTCAAATGGGAATTGGTAGTGGTGTAATTATATCAGAAAATGGATATATATTAACAAATGAACATGTATCTGGAGCAAAAAGCAGCAATTGTTATGTAACAATGGAAGATGGAAAAAATTACAATGCAAATGTTATATGGTCAGATTCAAATTTAGATTTAGCTATTATAAAAATAAATATGAAATGTATTAGTTATGCAAAATTAGGAGATTCAGACCAAGTGAAAGTTGGAGAAAGTGTCTATGCCATAGGAAATCCAATTGGATTTGAATTTCAGAAAACTGTTACCTCAGGAATAGTAAGTGCATTAAATAGAACAATTATTTTTAAAGAAAATGCACAAGCATCAAATGAGATAAATAATCAAGAAAATGAACAAGAAATTTATATGTCTAATTTAATTCAAACAGATGCTACAATAAATCCCGGAAATAGTGGCGGACCACTAATTAATAATAATGGAGAAATTGTTGGAATAAATACTGTAAAAATAACATCAGCAGAAGGAATAGGTTTTGCAGTACCAATAAATGTAATAAAACCAATAATTGAAAAACTAGAAAGAGAAGAAAAATTTGAAGAAGCAAGTATTGGAATATTTGCCTATGATAAAGATGTAATACCATATTTAAATTCTAATATAAATTTTGATGCAGGAATATATGTTGCTCAAATATCATTAGATTCTCCAGCGTATACAAGCGGTTTACAAATAGGGGATGTTATCACAAAAATTGATGATGTTCCTCTAGAAAAAATGTGTGATTTACGAGAATATATATATTCAAAATACATTGGAGATACAGTCACATTAACAGTGTTAAGAAACAATAGGGAAAGAACAGTTAGTGTGGAATTAAGCAGAAAATAAAAAATATGATGAAAGGAAAGTATAATGCAAAAAACATTATACAAGGGAAAATATGGAAAAATCATTATGGATTGCAGATTCATACCAAACCAATTACCCACAATTAAATAAGGAAGAAAAAACAGAAGTATGCATAATTGGTGGAGGAATAGTAGGTGCAGTAACAGCATACCTATTAGCTAAAAATGGAATAGATGTAATTGTCATAGAAAAAGATAAAATATGTATGGGAGTAACAGCAAATTCAACAGCAAAATTAACAAGTCAACATGGTTTATTTTATAATTATTTAAAAAATGAATATGGAAAAGACTTTGAAAAAAAATATTTAGAATCTAATGAAGAAGGTATAAAATTAGCAGAAAAAATAATAAATGATGAAAAAATAAAATGTGATTATGAAAAAAAGGATGCATATGTATTTGCTACAGAAGAAAATGAATTAAATAAAATTAAACAAGAAATAGAAGCATTAAAAGAAATAGGTTTTGATGCAGAATTTGTTGAAAATATCAATATACCAGTTGAAAAAGTTTTGGGAGCAATTAAATTTAAAAATCAAGCACAATTTAATTCAAGAAAATACACAATAGAATTATTTGACAGAGCATCAAAATTAGGTGTTAAAGTATATGAAAATAGTAAAGTAGAAAATATAGAATATATTAATAATTTGTATAAAATTAGTACAGAAGACGGAATGGTAATTGCAAAAAAAGTAGTTATTGCTACACATTATCCGATAAAAAACTTTCCTGGAATGTATTTTAGTAAAATGTATCAAGACAAATCATATGCAATAGCAGTTGATACAAATGATAAAAATGAAAAATTAATTGATGGAATGTATATTCAGTCATGTAATCCTGTAATATCTTTTAGAACTGCAAAATATAATGGAAAAAATTTACTCATAATCGCTGGCTCAGGGCACAGAACTGGTCAAGCAGATGGAAAAATAGAAGACAGTTTTATTAATTTAGAAAATTATATAAAAAATTATTATCCAAATGCAGAAGTAAAATTTAAATGGTCAACTGAAGATTGTATAACATTAGATAAAATTCCATATATAGGTGAATTTTCAAATTTATTACCAAATATGTATGTTGCAACAGGATTCAAAAAATGGGGCATGAGTACTGCACATGTTGCAGGAAAAATTATTTCAGATTTAATTATTGGAAATAAAAATAAATATGCTGAAATTTATAAAGCAACAAGATTAAAACCAATAAAAAATATCAAGGAATTTGGAAACATGCTTAAGGAAAGCACATATTCATTATTAATTAATAAAATAAAACCAGCAAAAGATGTGTATGAAAAAATACCATTAGGTGATGGAGGAATAGTTGAAATAGATGGTGAAAAAATAGGAGTATATAAAAGGGAAGATGGAAAAGTTTTTGCAGTAAAACCATATTGCGGACATTTAGGGTGTTTAGTGTCTTGGAATAATTTAGAAAAAACATGGGATTGCCCATGTCATGGATCTAGGTATGATTACATGGGAAATATCATAACTGAGCCAAC
>CANRGM010000066.1 GCA_947630155.1 uncultured Clostridia bacterium | reverse complement strand
TATTGTTAAAAATCCCTTTTGCTTCTTTTAATAAGTCTCGCCAAACTGCGCGCCTTGTGCTCCATTGTAATATATAAAATCTACTCTTTACATAATTTGAATTGCTTTATTTCTTCGAATGAGTTTATAGTTTTAAAGAGGTCAATATTTAGGCTTCTGTAGTATTTTTATTAGTAATTTCTTCTAAGTCTAATAACTCTTGCCATCTCTTGTCAACTTCTTTTTGGAATTCCTCAATCATCCACTCATTACCTGGTTGGAACATGTGCTTGAAACGTCTTTGTGGTTTTAAGAATTCTTCAATAGGTTTCTTTTTAGCAGGTTTATATGTTATATGATATTTGCCATCAACTACTTCATATAAAGGCCAATAACAAGTTTCAACAGCAAGTTTATTAATCTCCATCAACATATCTGTTGGATAACCCCAACCTCTAGGGCATGGAGCAAGTACATTTAAAAATGCAGGTCCTTCTGTATAAATTGCTTTTTCAGATTTTTCATATAAGTCTTTAAAGTTGTTTACAGCAATACTTTGAGCAACATATGGAAGATGGTGTCCAGCCATTATTTGTGTTAAATCTTTTCTTGATTGCATTTTTCCAGGAATTACTTTTCCTGCAGGGCTTGTAGTAGTGTCTGCAAATTTTGGCGTAGCACTAGAACGCTGAATACCTGTGTTCATGTATGCACCATTATCATAACATACATAAACCATGTCATGACCTCTTTCCATTGCTCCTGATAAACTTTGTAATCCTATATCATAAGTACCGCCATCTCCACCGAAAGTGATAAATTTAGTATGTTGATCTTCAGGTAACTTACCTTGTTTCTTAAGTGATTTATATGCAGCTTCAGCACCAGCACTATTTGCAGCAGCACATTCAAAAGCAGTGTGAACAAATGAATCTGTCCATGAAGTATAAGGATATATGAATGTTGAAACCTCCATACAACCTGTAGCGCAAGAAATAACTGCATGATCTTCATTTTTTAATGCTCTTAATACAGTTCTTCCAACTACAGGTGCTCCACATCCAGCACACATTCTATGACCTGCTGTAAATCTTGATGGTTTTGTAGCTATTATTTCTTTTAAATTATATGCCATTTTAAAATCTCCTTGCATAATATATTTAGGTTTTTATTGAGGGTTAGCCTATAACCCTTTTTTGTTAACTCTAATATCAGTATATAATAAAATTTATATTAATTTTGAGTTTGACTATTATTTTCTAACTCCTAGATATCTATAAAAATCATTAGTTCCACCATTTTTAACAATTTCTGATAAGTCATTATATACACTTTCGATATCATTTGAAGTAGTATCTCTACCACCAATTCCATAAACATAATCTACAACTGGAATTTGAACTTTATTAACAAACATAGCAGATGTAATGTCTTCAAATAAAGCACCACCAGCGCCATTCAAGGAATCTGCTTTATCAAGAACAGCAACTGCTTTTAAATTTGATAATGCTTTTGCAATTTCTTCAGTAGGGAATGGTCTAAACATACGAACTTTTAACAAACCTGCTTTAATTCCATTTTTACGCAATTGGTCTACTACATATTTTGTTGTTCCTGCAGTTGAATTCATACAAACTATAGCAATTTCTGCATCATCTAATTTATATTCTTCAAAAAATGAATATTTTCTTCCTGTTAATTCTTCAAATTCTTTACTAACTTCAGCTATAACTTTTTTAGCATTTCTCATAGCTTCAGCTTGTTGATATTTATGTTCAAATAAGAAGGCTTGTAAATCAAGTGGACCAATAGCAATAGGCTCATCTTTATTTAATAGATAATGTTCAGGTTTGTAACTTCCTACAAAAGCTTTTGCTTTATCATCTTCTAATAGTTCAATATTTTCTATTGAATGTGAAGTAATAAATCCATCTTGACATACCATTAAAGGTAATAAAACATCTTTATGTTCAGCAATTCTGTGAGCCATTAATAAGTTATCATAAGCCTCTTGGTTATTTTCGCTAAATAACATGATCCATCCGCTATCTCTTACACCCATTGCATCTGAATGGTCATTATGTATATTCAAAGGTCCTGATACTGCACGATTTACCAATGACATAACTATAGGTAAACGTAAACTTGAAGCAATATAAATTTGCTCCCACATTAAAGATAAGCCATTTGCAGAAGTTGCTGTCATAGCTCTGGCTCCAGCTGCTTCAGCACCTATACATGCAGTCATAGCACTATGTTCACTTTCAACTGCAACAAATTCTGTATCAACCTGACCATTGCTTACGAATGTTGAAAAATATTGAGGTATTTCAGTTGATGGTGTTATAGGAAATGCTGCAACAACATCTGGATTAATTTGTTTCATAGCAATAGCAGCAGCTTCATTACCACTTAAACGTTCTCTAATTCCCATTATTCATTCTCCTCCTTCATTTCAATTGCACCGAAAGGGCATACTTTAGCACATACGCCACATCCTTTACAATAATCATAATTAAAATCTTCTCTTTTTTGTTCCTTGTTTACAGGGATGGCATCATCTGGACATACAGGGAAACATAAACCACATTGTTTACATTTTTCTGATAGATAAACAGGTTTTACACTTCTCCAATCACCAGTTTTAAATTCACGAGCATTTCCTGCTGTATAGATGTTTCCACCTATTGTTAAATCATTTGCTGAGGTACTTTTTGTGATTTCTGTCATTTTTTATTCTCCTTTCACAATTACACAATTGGGGATGCGTCCTAAGTTGTGCAAAATGCACAATGGGGGACATATCTTAAGTTGTGCTAAATTTTCTTTAATTCGCTTAATGCAAGTTTTAAAGCTTTCATATTTCCTTCTATAACTTCTGGCTTTTTAGCAAATTTATGTTTAAATGAACCTTCCATATCGTTTAGAAGTTGTTCATCTGTCATAATTCCACTAACTTTAACAATTGCTGCAAGCATTGGAGTGTTAGGGAAGTATTTTCCTAAAGTTTCCATCGAAACTTTACGAGCATCTATTGTATAAATATTACCTTTATAATTATTTAATTTTTCTTTTAGACTATTACCATCTTTTGTTGTATTAATTACTATTGCTCCAGATTCTTTTAATCCGGATGTGACATCAACTGCATCTAACAATGAGTCATCAACAACTACAACATAGTCAGGCTCATAGATATTACTATGAATTGTGATAGGTGAGTTGCTAATACGATTGTAGGCAGTTATTGGAGCTCCCATTCTCTCTGGACCATATTCAGGGAATCCTTGAATATATTTTCCAGTATTGAAAGCTGCGTCGGCAAGTAAAAGTGAAGCTGTTTTTGCTCCTTGACCACCTCTACCATGCCATCTGATTTCGATTAAGTCTTCCATGTTTTATTACCTCCTTGGATAGAATTTTATGAGTTTAGTATATGATTAAATTGGTTTAATGTCAATAGTTTAATACTTTTGCAGGAGATCGTAAAATTCATTAGTTCTGTAAAATAGGATTACATATTACATTCCGCAGGCTTGCTGGCTTGCCTTATTAAAAGGCAAAAGGGATTTATAATATGAATGAAAGTTCTATTGTTAAAAATCCCTTTTGCTTCTTTTAATAAGTCTCGCCAAACTGCGCGCCTTGTGCTCCATTGTAATATATAATCCTATTTTACAGAACTAATGAATTTTACTACTCTACAAAAATTTTTTTGTGAAAAGTGTTTGACCACAATGATTACAAAAAAATAAATTTTAAAAATTTGTAAAAAAAAGAAGGAAAAAAAATTTTTTTGATGAATAATATATTAGTATGTGTAATACAATATATACATATGAAAAAATAACTAAACAGTGGAAGGCGGTGCTCTAAATGCAAATTACAGATGTGCGTTTAAAGAAAGTAAATTCAGGAAGCAGAATGAAAGCAGTTGCTTCAGTTACATTTGATAATGAATTCGTAGTTCATGAAATCAAAGTTATCGAAAGTCAAAAAGGATTATTTATTGCTATGCCTAGCAAGAAAAGATTAAATGGTGAACATAAAGATATAGCTCACCCAATCAATCCAGAGACAAGAGAAAAAATAGAAAAAGCTATTTTTGAAGCATATGAAAATGCTCCAGAGCCAGAAGAGACAGCTGCAGCTGAAGATTCTGAAGAAGTAGCAGAATAATAAATAAAAGGTGCTTAAGTTATTAAGCATCTTTTTTTCTATTGTGTCAATGGGTGTCAATGGGGACGGAGATTTTTGACACACCTTTTTATTTATTGTGTCAAAAATCTCCGTCCCCATTGACATAGGAAAGTTCGATTTTTAAAAAAAGTAAACATAAAAAAAGAGCCTCATATGAGGCTCTTTGTGGAGTTAGGCTACATCAAAGTGACGTTTGAATTCATCGCTTGTGCAGTAAAATTCAACTGGCTCCACGCTAGAGAGGTGATGCTTATTAACCATGGATGGAACGAAGTCATCAAAGACTTCAAAATACTCCT
The DNA here is from genome assembly GCA_947630155.1 of uncultured Clostridia bacterium. Classification (GTDB taxonomy): domain Bacteria; phylum Bacillota; class Clostridia; order TANB77; family CAG-508; genus CAG-492. Next base: position 484 of record CANRGM010000066.1, on the reverse strand, counting down.
GAAGACCACAACCAAGCTTAAGAATGAAGATATTGTACTCCGTAAAGGAGTCACCCCTGTCTATTTTACACCTAAGTGCATCTGGCAGAATCCTCATAAGAGTGGTAGCTTCACCGAGAGGAACTGCAACTAATGTGCAATTATCTCCTTCCCGGATAATCAGCTGTGTGATTACGACTTCGTTCTGTCTTTCGTTTTTCATTGAAAAACGCCTCCTTAAATATATTATTGAGTAATAATATTACTCTATACTATACATAATACCATAAAATGGAAAAAAAGTCAATGTTCATACATTTTTCCCTTCATTAAAACTGTATGTTAGTTAATGATGTGAAATAAATTAATATATTACTAGAACAATATATTAATTTATTTCACATCATTAACTAACATACACTTATTAAAATAGTTTGTTGTAAAATTTGTTTTTGTGTCAAATCTAGGGTAATTTGAATAGTATGTAATAGGGATTATTTAGTGC
>CANRGM010000065.1 GCA_947630155.1 uncultured Clostridia bacterium | reverse complement strand
CATGTGGATAGAAGGAGCCTTAGCTTTTAGTTTTACGCCATATCTTGAGCCTTGTTTTACCATTTCAGGTTCATCTAAAATAAGTTCATCCATAGAAGGTGTTACAATACCATAGCCTTTTGCTTTAACTTCTTCAAGAGCATAGGCAATTTTGTCATATTCCTTTTTAGTTTTAGAAAACTCTGCAATTGTTGCAAATAAATCACCTTCATTTGAAATTTCAACACCAGAGATTTCGGTAATAATTTTATAAAATAACTCATCATGCAAGTTTATGGTAATATTAACTTCTCCAGTTCCAAGTTTAATTTCATTTAAAATACTTGAAGAAATAACATCTGTATTTTGAAGTTTACTAATGGTATTATCAACATTTTTTAATATTCTAACATTAGAACATGATTCTTTTATTTCATCAAATAATTCTTTTTTTAGCCAATGATTTTCATCTAATCTGTCAGCCCATTTTGGAAAGTTAATATTTATTCTTTCTATAGGAAATTCATATAAAATTTTACTGAAAATATTGTTAATATCATCAAGCTCTAAATTAGAACAATCTGTAGGAATTACAGAAGTTTCATATTTTTCTTCTAATTTACGAGCTAAACTTTTAGTTGATTCTGAATATGGAGAATCACTATTAAGAAGAATTATAAATGGTTTATTAAGTTCTTTTAATTCACGAACAACTCTTTCTTCTGCATCAATATAATCTTCTCTTGGAATGTCTGTAATACTACCATCTGTAGTTACTAAAATTCCTATTGTGGAATGTTCTTGTATTACTTTTTTTGTACCAATTTCAGCTGCTTGCTCAAATGGAATTTCTTCATCAGACCATGGCGTTTTTACCATTCTAGGCATATCATCTTCTAAATAACCAATTGCATTGTTTACAAGATATCCAACACAATCTACAAGTCTGGTTTTTAGTGATATGTTGTTTCCTATTGTTATTTCAACTGCTTCATTTGGAATGAATTTAGGTTCGGTGGTCATTATTGTTCTACCACCAGCACTTTGAGGAAGTTCATCTCTTGCGCGTTCTTGTTTGTATGTATTATCAATGTTTGGTATTACTAGTAAATCCATAAATCTTTTTATAAAGGTAGATTTACCAGTTCGCACAGGACCAACTACTCCAACATAAATATCACCATCTGTACGTTTGGCAATATCTTCATATAGTTTAAAATTATTTTCCATTTATAATTCCTCCTTAAATGTTTGTCTATTTAAACTTTATTAATTTATATTAGGGTTTGGTGGGGTTTATGACTAATTTTTTCTGCGGTTTTATGGGAAGCCGTCAAAATCAATAGTTATGTAATGCAGTAAAATATATTAATATTCCGTTCGTTTGCTGGCGTTGGGGTTTGAGAGAAAGACTTTAGGTGGGGGCGCCAAGCTGCGCACTCCACTGCATATTAATATATTTTACTGCATTACATAACTATTGATTTTGACTATTCTACAATTTTAAAATGTTAAACAATAATCGAAAAAAATGTATTATGAAAACAAAATATTGATTTAAAAAAATATTTATGCTAATATAATCATACTATGTTTAGTAAGAATTTGTTTCATATATAATATGGAAGGATTTGAAAAAAATTTTTTAAAGGAAAGAGGAAATATGAGTAAAGAAGAGAAGGCAATTGAGATTTTAAAAAGATTTAAACAAGACCATGTTGTAGATTGGATGGGAAAATTAACTGAGAATGAAAAGGATAGATTGATAGAGCAAGTTTTGAATTTGAATATTGAGCAAGTGATTGATTTATATAATAATTTAAGTAAGACTTTTGAAACTGGAGATAAAAAGATTGAAAAAATTTCGGCTATTGATATGAATAAATTAGAGGATGAGGAATTTATTAGGTATAAAAAAATAGGTGAAGATATTATTAGAAATGGTGAATATGCTGTTGTAACTATGGCTGGAGGGCAAGGTACTCGTTTGGGACATAGTGGACCAAAGGGAACTTTTAAGGTTAATTTGGATAATGGTGAAAAATATTTATTTCAGATAATTGTTGAATCTTTGCAAAAAGCAAATGAGAAATATAATGTAGTAATTCCTTGGTATATAATGACAAGTGAAGAAAATAATAATCAAACATTAGCTTTTCTAGAAGTTAATAATTATTTTGGATATCCTAAAAATAAAGTAAAATTATTTATGCAAGGAAAAGCACCATTAATTTCAACAAATGGTAAATTATTAATTGGAAAAGATAAGTTAATAAAAGAAGCATCTGATGGAAATGGAAGTATATATAAATCTCTAGCTAAAGATGGAGTTTTAGAAGATATGAAAAATAAAAATATTAAATGGATTTTTGTTGGTGGTGTAGATAATATATTATTAAAGATAATAGATCCATTACTTTTAGGAATTACAATAAGTGAAGGAAATAAAATTGCGTCTAAATCAGTAAAGAAAATTAATCCTAAAGAAAGAGCTGGAGTATTTTGTAAAATTGATGGAAAACCAAGTATAATAGAATATTCTGAATTACCAGAAGAAATGTCTGAAGAAACTGATTCTAATGGTGATTTAGTATATGGTGATGTAAATATTTTAAGTCACTTATATAATATAGAAGCTTTAGAGAAATTATCAACAAAAACATTACCATATCATATTGCTGAAAAAAAATCAGACTATTTAGATGAAAATGGAAATTTGATAACACCAGAAGGAAAAAATGTTTATAAATTCGAATCTTTTATTTTTGATGCTTTTTCTTATTATAATGAAATGAGTATTTTAAGAGTAAAAAGAGAAGATGAGTTTGCACCAATAAAAAATGCAGAAGGAAATGATAGTCCAGAAACTGCAACAAAATTATATAATCAAAAATTAAAGAAAAAATAACAAATCTTGAATTACATTCAAGATTTGTTATTTTTACTAATGTACCTTTTCAAAAACACAAAGGTTACATTTCTTGGTCACCTGGTAAAAAGTAATCAACAACTCCATAAACCAAAGCACCTATAATTGCTGCTATCCAAGAGATTGAATAACCAGCAACAAAATATTGTGTTACATATAATACAACAGCAGCTAAAACAAAACCAACAAATCCTTTACCAAAAGAACTTGCATGTAGTCCTGTGAACTTTGTTATTAAATAATCTATTACAGAAAGCACAATTGTAGCAGCTGCTAGTGCCCAGATATTATTTATTGTAAAACCAGGAGTGAAGAATGCAGTAATTGCAAGAACTATTGCAGCAGTTATTAATCTACCAACAATTTGCCAAACTGTACTTGCTCCACTATTAGAACCGAGTATTTACTTGATTATCTGACATATGAATAACCTCCTTATAAAAAAGAATGTAGTAATTTTTACATTACATTCATTTTTATTATTTACGAAATTTTTTTTATTATGCTAAAACATGAATAAAATTTTTGGAAAATTGGCAAAATAAAATAAAATTCAAAAATTTCAAGGAGAAAGTTATGTTAGTATTATTTGTTAGATCTATTATAATATACATAGTGGTTTTAATTGTTATGAGGTTAATGGGGAAAAGGGAAATTGGACAACTTCAGCCTTTTGAACTTGTTATTTCAATAATGATTGCTGATTTAGCTGTAACTCCAATAAGTAATAGTGGAATTCCGATAACAACTGGAATAATGCCTATTTTGGGTTTACTTGTTATGAATTTACTGATATCAATAGGAAATATGAAAAGTATTAAAGTAAGAGAGTTTATTTCTGGAAAACCTTCGATATTAATATATAGAGGAAAAATTAATGAGAAAGTAATGAGAAAAGAAAGATTCACAATTAATGAATTACAAGAAAGATTAAGAGATAAAGATGTATTGAATTTAGGAGATGTAGAATATGCAATTTTGGAAACAGGAGGGCAAATTAATGTAATTCAAAAGCCTAATAAGAGAAATACTATACCTGAAGATTTTAATATTGAACCTGAATATGAGGGCATTTCCTATGATTTAGTAATAGATGGAGTTATAATGTATGATAATTTAGATATTTTGGGAAAAGATTACAAATGGTTGAAAACACAGGTTAATAAATTTGGTTATAAACCAGAACAAGCATTAATAGTAACAATAGATGGCAAAGGGCAATTCTTTTGTCAAAAAAAGGAAAATAGTTGATATTAAAAATTTAAAAAAGTTAGTTTATGGGTATATCTATTTGAAAACCTAAATATTTGAAGGAGTACATGATATTTAATATATCATAAAAAATATGAAGAAAGAAATTTTAATAGTTGTTTTTATTGTGTTAGCTATTGTTATAGCACATGTAGTTTCTCAAACTTATATCAAAAATTTTTTTGAGAGTGTTTCTAAGGATTTAGATAAAATTGAAGAGAAAATATTTAGTGATAATTTTGATATTAAAGATTTAGAGAAGGATATAGAAGATATACAAACTAAATGGAATAGCAAGCATGATGGTATGGCGTGTTTTATAGAACATGATTTACTTGATAGCATTGAAATGCAATTTGTTTTAATTAGTTCTAATATTAAGGTAGAAAATTATGATAAAAGTATGGAAGAGGCAGAAAAGTGTAAATTTTTATTAAAGTCTATTAAAGATAAAGATTCTTTGAGTGCAATAAACATTCTTTAGTTGAATTAAAAGTTAGGAAGAAGGAAACTTATAAAATTCCTTCTTCCTAAAATAATTAATTATACAACTATTATACACAAACTGAAAAATAAATAGGCTATTCTTAAAAACTTTTTTGAGAGTAGTGTTTTTTGATAGTAATTAAAACTTTCCTTTACTGCACAATACTTATCAACTAGGGTTACTATATAGCTTTCTGAATATTTGGGTAATTTTATTGTTAATGGCCACATGTGTTTTAAAATTATATCTTGTTCTTTATCTGATAGTTGGAAAAGGTCTTTTGCATTATTTAGTGCAGTTTTAGGGTGAGTGAATGCATGTAGTCCTTTTCGTCCATTTTCTTTGTATCTCCAGTCGTAAAGGAATAGGTCGTGAAGCATTCCAGCTCTTGCGGCTGAG
>CANRGM010000064.1 GCA_947630155.1 uncultured Clostridia bacterium | reverse complement strand
AGAAAGGACTGATTCAAAATTATGGCTTATAATTTTAAAGAAATAGAGAAAAAATGGCAAGAATATTGGGATGAAAACAAAACCTTCAATGCTAGCAATGATTTTTCAAAAGAAAAATGGTTTGGTCTAATAGAATTCCCATATCCTTCTGGACAAGGACTTCACGTTGGACACCCAAGAAGCTATACAGCCTTAGATGTAATTGCGAGAAAAAGAAGAATGCAAGGATACAATGTTTTATATCCTATAGGATTTGATGCATTTGGTTTACCAGCTGAAAATTATGCTATAAAAAATCATATTCATCCTAAAATTACTACAGAACGCAATGTTGCTACTTTCACAAGACAATTAAAATCATTAGGTTTTTCTTTTGATTGGGACAGAGAAATTAATACAACCAACCCTGATTATTATAAATGGACACAATGGATTTTTGTGCAATTATTCAAACATGGCTTAGCATATAAAACGACTATGCCTATAAACTTTTGCACAGGTTGTAAAGTAGGTTTAGCAAACGAAGAAGTTGTTAATGGAGTTTGTGAAAGATGTGGTAGCCCTGTTGTTCAAAAAGAAAAAAGTCAATGGATGCTAAAAATCACAAAATATGCTCAAAGACTAATTGATGACTTAGATGATATTAATTTCTTAAATAAAATAAAAGCACAACAAATAAATTGGATTGGAAAAAGTGAAGGTGCTGAAGTTAAATTTAATCTAACATCTTCTGATAAAACATTGACTGTATATACAACAAGACCAGATACATTATTTGGTGCAACCTATATGGTTATAGCTCCTGAACATCCTATTATAAAAGAATTACAAAACTCTATTACAAATATAGATGAACTTGAAGAATATAAAAAACAAGCTAGTTTAAAATCCGAATTTGAGCGTTCAGAATTAAATAAGGAAAAAACTGGTGTTGAAATCAAGGGTATAAAAGCAATCAATCCTGTTAATGGCAAAGAAATTCCAATTTGGATCTCAGACTATGTTTTAATAACTTATGGTACAGGTGCAATTATGGCTGTTCCTGCACATGACACAAGAGATTATGAATTTGCTAAAAAATTTGGTTTAGAAATTATTCCTGTTCTTGATGGTGGAGATATTTCTTCTGAAGCATTTACAGGAGATGGAATTCATATTAATTCTGAATTTTTAAATGGATTAAATAAACAAGATGCTATTGATAAAATGATATCTTGGTTAGAAGAAAAACAAATTGGTACTAAAAAAGTCAACTATAAATTGCGTGATTGGGTATTTTCAAGACAACGTTATTGGGGTGAACCAATTCCTATGATTTATTGTGAAGATTGCGGATGGGTTCCTGTTCCTGAAGAACAACTACCATTAACATTACCTGAAATAGAAGACTATGAACCAGGTGAAAATGGTGAATCTTCTCTAAGCAAACAAACTGACTGGATTAACACTACCTGCCCTCATTGTGGAAAACCTGCGAAAAGAGAAACAGATACTATGCCTCAATGGGCTGGTTCATCATGGTATTATTTGAGATATACAGACCCTCATAATGATAAAGAATTAGCATCAAAAGAAGCCCTTGAATATTGGACTCCTGTTGATTGGTATAATGGTGGTATGGAGCATACAACCCTTCACTTATTATATTCAAGATTTTGGCATAAATTTTTGTATGATATTGGAGTAGTTCCTACGCCTGAACCATATTCAAAGCGTACTTCACATGGTATGATTTTAGGTTCAAATGGTGAAAAAATGAGTAAATCAAAAGGAAATGTCGTTAATCCAGATGACATAGTAAATGAATTTGGTGCAGATACTTTAAGAGTTTATGAAATGTTTATGGGACCTTTTGATCAGACTGCTGCATGGTCTATGGAAAGTATTAGAGGTTGTGCAAAATTCTTAGATAGAGTATGGAATCTACAAGACTTTTTAGTTGATGGTGATACATATTCAAAAGATTTTGAAAAAATGATGCATAAAGCTATTAAAAAAGTTACTGAAGATATTGAAGAAATGAAATTCAATACTTGTATTAGTACTTTTATGAGTATGGTTAATGAATTTTATAAAGTAAAAAGAATTAATAAAGCAGAATTTAGTACTTTTATACAACTATTAAACTTATTTGCACCACATATTACTGAAGAACTATGGCAAGTAGCTTTAGGTCACAATACAACAATAGCTTACGAAAAATGGCCAGAATATGATGAGACAAAAACAATTGATGATGAAATTAATATTCCTGTTCAAGTTAACGGAAAACTTAGAGCAAATGTTGTTATTCCTTTAGATGCTGATGAAGAAACTGTTAAAAACATTGTACATTCTAATGAAGCTATTAATCGTAATATAGATGGCAAAACTATTGTTAAGGAAATTTATGTAAAAAATAAAATTTACAATATTGTAATAAAATAAACCAAAAGAGAGCTACATTTAGTAGCTCTCTTTTGGTTCTTGTTCTTGTTGTAAAACTATACTATCTACGTTAGTTTCTTCTCCTCTTATCATACACATTCTTCTAATATTTCTTAAACTTTCCAGAAATACCCCATAATCTACCTCTTGTTCATAATCATACTCATACTTTTCCTTCATAAAATCTGTATATTTCTGTATAAAATCTCCTGCAATAAGAAAGTTTCTTCTAAGCTCACTTGTGTTGTGAAACCCTAGCATATCACGAGTTCCAAAATCAATACTTAGATAACGTATCTTAGAATCTGGATAACCAAAGTCAACATCCATTTCTTCTATCATTTCCTTTACTATTTCCTTTAATTCCAAATCCCGATCAATAATAAATCGAAAAGCCTCGTAATTATCGTCAAATATTTGTACCATCTCCTTTAGCTTTTCTATGCACACTCTCCTATAAACTACAGAAACAAGTACTGGTAAGAGAAGAATTACAATGAACATGAAAATAATTCCGTTTGCTAACATAAAAATCATCCTTTCTAATTAATTAATTTGACAAAGGTTTATATATTTGATTTTTGTTACACTATTTTATCACATTTTTCTTGATTTTTCAACAATTTTATTAAATAAATTCAACTATAACATATATACCATTGCTATTTGGAACGGCTCCCTACAAAAGCATTAACCTCCGCTCCCACCAAAATAATATACATACAAAAATATACCCACATCATAGCAAGCACTATAGTAGTCAAACTACCATACATAACAGAAAAACCTCTAAATGTATCCAAATAAATAGAAAAAAACAATGAAATCAGATACCACCCAAAAGTTGCAATCAAAGCTCCCGGAATTTGCTTTTTTACCCCCTGCTTATGCCCAGGCACAAACCTATACATCAACAATAAAATAACAAATAGCACAAAATATACCCCTATTTTAGAAAAATGAAATATACTTGCAATATTTGCCGGAATAGCAAATTTTGTTTCAATAAAACCTACTATACTATTTCCAAAAACTGGTATTACCAAAACTAAAACGATTGCTAACACAAGAAAAACTGTTAATATTAAAGACTTTAATTGTAAAAGCAAAAAGTTATACTCCTTATCAGTTTCATATATATTATGCAAACCTTTTGACAATGCATAAAAACTCTTTCTAGCTGACCACAATACAAAAATAGCTGAAATTGACACTGTTCCAATAGATTTAGAATACACCTCCTGTACAATATCAATGGTAGAATTTGCCATAGTGGCAGGTATAATATCTTGTATGATAGAAATGAGAGAATCCTTTGATATACCACTATATTGCACAAGGGTAACTATCAACATAATAAATGGTATAAAAGACAATACCGCATAATACGCACATTGCGCAGTATACTCACTTATATTATGCTTTCCCATTTGTGAACAGAACTTCTTTATATTGTTCCACATAACTTCCATTATACTCTCTCCTTATCCATTTACAAACTATCAATTATATGTTTTGCAACCTCTCTACCAGTTCTTGCAGCCCATGCCACAGTAGCCTTTGACCCTACAACATCTCCACCAGCATAAACATTTTTCCTTGAAGTTTCATAATTTTCATTTACTTTAATATATCCTTTTGAATTACATTCTAACCCTAAACTATTTATTATCTTTTCCTCTGGCATTGAACCTATAGCCATAACAACATAATCCATATCTAGGTCAAAATTACTTCCATCAATATCAACAGGAGATAATCTTGTTTCTCCTTCTTTTTGAACTAACTTTGTTTTTATACACTCTAATTTTTGAACTTTATCATTCCCCAATATTTTAACAACATTAGTCTGAAATAAAAATTCTATTCCCTCATTTTTAGCATCTTCAATCTCTTTTTTCTCAGCAGGCATTTGTTCTTCAGCTCTTCTATAAATAATCTTTATACTTTTAGCACCCATTTTATTAATAGTTCTAGCACAATCCATTGCAACATTTCCACCACCAATTATAGCAACATTTTTGCCTATATAATCAGGATGGCTAGAGTATTCTAACAAAGAATTACCACCAAATACACCATCCAAGTCTTCACCTTGAATTCCCATTTTCCATGGAATATTTGCACCTATTGCAATAAAAACTGCATCATACTTATTTAATAATTCATCTAATAAAATATTTACTCCAAGCTCTTTATTATATTCTACTTTTATTCCTAAATCCAATATTTTATTTATTGTACTATCCACAATATTTTCATCAAGCCTGAAATTGGGAATTCCATGCCTTAATATACCACCAAGCTTGTCATATTTTTCATAAATTGTAACATCAAATCCGCTTCTTACTAAAAATGCACCACAAGTCAACCCTGCAGGTCCGCTACCAATAATAGCAACTTTTTTTCCATTACAACTTTTATTACTCACTTCATCCATATTATAATTATTCTTTATTGCTAAATCCCCAACAAATGCTTCTAATTCTCCAATACTTACAGGCTGAGATTTTATACCTCTAACACACTTACCCATACATTGACTCATATGGGGACAAATTCTTCCGCAAATAGGCTCTAATACTGTTGTTTTACTTAACACCTTATATGCCTCTTCATAATTTTCTTCTTTAACATTTTTTATAAATTCAGGTATATCATTTCCCAAAGGACAACCTTTTTGACAAGGTTTTACCTTACAATTTAAACAATAATTAGCTAGTTCATTTATATTTTCCATATACTTCTCTCCATTTAAAATAAGTGTTATTATATACTTTTATAATAACACTTACCTAGTTTTAATGTCAATTTTTCTTTACTATTTAAATACTAAA
>CANRGM010000063.1 GCA_947630155.1 uncultured Clostridia bacterium | reverse complement strand
CCATACTCATAACACTTATCTAATTTTTTAATATCCAATAATCCCACCTTATCAGTATAAACATCTAAAATATAATCACTAGTATTTAAACTATTTTCTGAAATCTTATTTCCCATTATATCCACAGATTTCATAACAATATCCATGATGTTACTATTTTGATCAACACTATCTGCATGAAATTTAACTGCAATCACAACATCTGCTCCAAGATTCCTAACATCTTCTACCGGCACATTATTTAAAGCTCCACCATCCATAAATGCATAATCTTTATGCATACAAGGGCTAAAATATGCTGGAAAACTACTACTAGCTCTAACTGCTCTACCAATACTCATATCATTTATATATTCTTTTTCTTTCATTTGACTTTTTGAATTACAATTTGTAATTATGAATTCTTTTCCACTAATCATATCTACAGTGGGGATAACTATCGGCATTTCTATTTCATTTACATTATAGATTTTTCTTTGGTTGGCCATATGATTAACCAAATCTTCTATTTTCTCTCCATTATTTAATCCAGAAATTACAGGTGTTTTTTTGAATATACAACTATTAATTCCACTTATTATTGGAATTGCATTAGTCTTTGCTATTGCTTTAGCATATCTTTTAAATAAAATAAAAATATGATATGGTGAATACCCTATAGCATACATGCTTGCTATTAAACTTCCACAACTAGTACCACCTATTACATCTGGCTTTATTCCATTTTCTTCTAATGCTTGCAAAACGCCTGCATGAGCAATTCCACGAATACCTCCACCAGAAAGAGCAATTCCTAATTTCATAAAAACCTCCAGATTTTCAATATTTATGTACCTGTAAGAATTATTTACTTTTATATTATTTTTTATACGGTTATTAATTAAATTTATAGTTGCATTTATTATTTTTGTAGGCAAAAAAATAAGCTGTAATACTATTTATTTTAGTATCTACAGCTTATTATATGTATTTATTAATCTTGAGTATAAGGCAACATAGCAATTTGTCTACATCTCTTAACAGCTAATGTTATATCTCTTTGATGTTTAGCACATGCACCAGTTGCTCTTCTTGGTAATATTTTACCTCTCTCATTAATAAATTTCTTTAATTGATCTGGATTTTTATAATCCAAAACTAAGTTTTTATCTTTACATAATGGACAAACTTTCTTTCTCTTTTTAAATTTAGGATTGAAATCGTCATCATTATTTCTATTATTTCTTCTATTATTTTTCTTATCAGCCATTTTCTTTTCCCCCCTATCTTGTTTAATTTTTATAATTAAAATGGTAGGTCATCTCCTGAAGATATTTCAAAATCAGAACCAGTACTTGTAGATGGCATTGTTCCGAATGTAGCATCAAAGTTTCCACCCATATCTCCATCTCTTTTACTATCTGCAAAATATGCTTCTTCTGCAACAACTTCTGTTACATAATGTTTTTGACCTTGTTCATCATCCCAAGTTCTTGTTTGCATTCTTCCGATAACGCCAACTTGTTGACCTTTCTTAAAATACTTACTACAAAATTCACCAGTTTTACTCCATGCTACAATGTTAATAAAATCTGCTTGTCTTTCTTCACCTGGACGTGCAAATCTTCTATTTACAGCTAAAGAAAAAGATGCAACTAATGTATTGTTAGTTTGTGTATATCTTACTTCTGGATCTCTTGTTAATCTTCCCATTAATATTACTTTATTCATAAATTTCACCATTCCTTTCAAAAAAGGCCCCATTTTATATTTATTAGTTTTGTTTTACAGTCATGAATTTTATAATTTCATCTGTAATTCTGTAGTTTCTTTCAAGTTCTGCAATTAGGTCAGTATTTGCTTCAAAATAAAATACTGTATAAAAACCTTCTTTGAATTTTTTTACTTCATAAGCTAATTTTCTTTTTCCTAATTCATCAACTTTTTCTACTTTACCATCAGTATTAATCAAATCTGTGAATCTTGAAATTAAAGATTTCATTCCTTCTTCATCAACATTTGGACTAATAATGACTATACTTTCGTATTTACTCATTATATTCACCTCCTTATGGATAATAAAACCTACACCTTATGTGTAAGTAAGGAAAAAAATAGCAAATCTATTTTTTCAATAGTGCTATTTTATCACATTTTTTTTAATTTATCAATATATTTTCTAATATTTTTCTTCTTTCTTTGGAACTAATAATTCCAACCTATTTTTATTATTTTTTATAAGCACATGATTAACTGTTCCACCAAATTCGCCATCTAAAGTCCAACTAACTTCTTCTTCAAAATCTATTTGTAAATTTTTAGTCTTCATATAATAAATATTTTTCTGATCATACTTTTTCCTTAATATTGAGAAAAAAGTTTTTATTAAAGCTAATCTATTCTTTGGCTTTTTTATTAAAACCAGCTCAAAAAGTCCATCATTTATCTTAACATCATTCCTCTTAAACCACTTGAAACCACCTATAGCAACAGAATTCGTTATTCCACCATAAATAAATTCATCTTTAATTATTTCATCATCTGTAACTATAGTTGTTTGATATGCTTTCATATTTTTAAACTGTTTTAAAGCTTTTTTGTAATATGCAAATTTTCCCATTTTGTTTTTATCGCTTTGACTAGTTGAATATGCTATATTGGTACACACGCCAAAAGCAGCCACATAATAAAAGTATTTATCATTATTGAAACTACCAATATCAATTCCTACTTCTCTATATTTAGGTAAATTTTTTGATAAACTATATTTTTTATTAAACATCCCTACTGTTCTAGCATAATCATTTGTTGTTCCAAATGGAATAAATGTTATATCTATTTTCTTATGAGATTTTATTATTCCATTAATAACTTGACTAATTGTTCCATCTCCACCACAAACAACAACCGCATCTATATATCTTATATAATTTTCAATTATTTTTTCCCCATTCTCTTTATCAGATGTATATATAACCTCTAGTTCATATCCTTTTTTTTCTAAATTATCACATATTTGTGGTATATATTTATTTACTTTTCCCTTTCCAGCATTTGGATTTACTATAATTAAAATTTCCTTTTTCATAACACTCTCCATTTCGATTTGTATTATATCACTAATTTAGAAAAATTTCTACATAATTATATAAAAAAAGATATAGCCTAAGCTATACCTTTTCATATGAATTCATATTTTGTATATAAATTTCATTAAATTATTTTTTATTTACTACATCTTTTAATGCTTTACCAGCTTTGAAAACTGGAGCTTTTGATGCTGGTATTTTAATTTCTTCTTTAGTTTGAGGATTTCTACCTTTTCTAGCTGCTCTTTTTCTTACTTCAAAAGAACCAAATCCAACTAGTTGAACTTTGTCTCCTTTAACTAATGATTCTGTAACAACTTCTACAAATGCATTTACTAATGCTTCAGCACTTTTCTTTGTTTCTCCTGTTTTAGCAGCGATAGCCGCAATTAAATCAGATTTGTTCATTATACATTACCTCCTATAAGTTATATGTAGCTTGCTTTTTATTGCGCTACTATTATCAATATTCGCCAAAGTTATATAAAATCCTTCTTTTTTTTACTTAATTTTTTGTTTGTATATACCAATTTTTACTAAAACTGAATATATTTTCTGTCCATATGGTAGCATTAATATATCTTCTTCATTAAAAATCTTAAGGACAAGTACTGATAATACATATACAATAACTGCTACAATTAATGCTATTATTGTAGCCATTTTTACCGCAATTATACCACTTAGTAGTATATATACTCCATATGATACAACCGCCATCATTGCTGATGCAATTATAGGCTTTAATACCATTTTTGAAAAACTTAACTTTAAATTAACCGTTTTCCTTAAAACTGTAAACACTATCCAAAAGGCTATAAAATGACATGCATCTGTTGCAAAAGCCGCTCCAGCTGCTCCTCCAAGAGGATTTACATCAGTTGGAATAGGAACAAGTATCAAATTTAAAATCAATTTTACTAACACACCTATAGTTAATGCAGCTGCTGGAACAAAAACCTTTCCCAAACCTTGCAATGCACCATTTATTGTCTGCTCCATAGCCGTGAATATTGTGGCTAACACACACACTTGCATTATAAATGCACCAGATGAAGCATTAGGGAACAATAATTTCAAAATAGGTTCTGCAAAAACTACCATACCAACCACACAAGGCAAAACAATCACAATTGTGGTTAATAAAGAAAATGAAATTCTTTTAACACCCTTATCCAGCTCTCCTTTAGCTCTAGCAGCAGATATAGCAGGAACCAAAGCAGTTGCAAATGCTACATTAAAAGATAATGGCAAACTTGTCAAAGTTTCTACCTTTCCACTTAATATACCATATTGAACTTTAGCCTCTGTTTCAGACAAAAAACTTTTCAACAAATTAGTAACAGTAAAAGAATCTATATTCTTATTTAAAGATGTTAGTATTGAACTTAATGACATAGGTATTGAAACCCATAAAATTGCCTTAACAATTTGAAGAACAGTTTTCTTCATTACATTAGAATTTTGTATTTGAACTTCTGAACCATACTTCTCTTTTCTATGTAATTTATAATAAGTATATAAATACAAAAAACTTGTAACAGTAGCAAGAGTTGTAGCCAAATTTGCACCTGCTGCCATTAAAGTAGTATTAACACCTGAAGCAATAGCAACTATTTCTACAATTATAATTGTAAGTACAGTTTTAAACACCTGCTCTAATGTCTGAGAATTTGCTGTTACCTTTATTTTAGACCTACCATTAAAAAATCCCCTTATAACAGAAATTATAGACACAAAGAAAATAGAAGGTGACAAAGCAACCAAAGTCATCTCAGCTTCTGGAATACCCATCATATTAGCAATATTCCTTGCACCCAACAGCAAAAACAAAGTTCCAGCCAATCCAATAACCCCAAAAGTTGCAAAAGCAATCTTAAAAATCCTATGAGCTCCCCTATTATCACCTATAGACAATCTCTCTGATACCAACTTAGAAACAGCATTCGGTACCCCTATAGACGATATAGTCAACAGCAAAGCATAGATCTGATACCCTGCATTATATATAGCATTTCCCTCATCACCAAATCCATCTCTATTCGTAAGATATAATTTATAAACTAACCCTAATACTTTTATTAAAACCTGTGACACCATTAAAGCAAGCACACCTTGCATAAAGCTTTCTTTTTTCACACTTTTACTTGTTCTACTACTATTTGCAATCATTTATATTATCCTTTCTCAAACTATTTTATTTCAATCTATTAAATTATATTAATAATATTCATGTTTTTCAAGTATTTTTTACCTAAATATATTCATTTAC
>CANRGM010000062.1 GCA_947630155.1 uncultured Clostridia bacterium | reverse complement strand
TTTACATATGTTAAAATAATAATATCAAAAGAAAAGAGTGATAAAAATGAAAAGGATATTAATTTTATATGCCAAATATGGTGGTGGACATCTTTCAGCAGCTAATTCAATTGAATCTTATATTGAAAATCATTATTTTTATAATACACAAGTAAAATCTGTAGACTGTGTTGAATATGTAAGTCCAATTATAAGTGATGTAACAACAGCATCATATAAAAAAATGGCTAAAAAGGCTCCAAAATTGTGGAAGAAAATTTATTATAATTCAAAGGGTGGAAAACTTTCGCGTATAAGTAGTAAATTAAATACTATAATGTCAAAAAAGTTATATAGATTATTCAAGGAATTTTTGCCAGATATTGTAATATCTACTCATCCATTTGGAACTCAAATGACTAGCTATTTAAAAGCTACTAAAAACATAAATTGTAAACTTGCCACAATATTAACTGACTTTACTCCACATGAACAATGGTTAGTTGGTAAAGATTATTGTGATTATTTCTTTGTTTCTAATGATAAGATGAGAGATAATCTTATAAATTCTTATGACATTCCAGCTGAAAAAGTATTTGCAACCGGAATACCTTTAGCAAACACTTTCTCATATCCGTTTTATGATGATGAAACATATAAAACTTATAGCTTGAAAAAAGATAAAAAAATAATTTTATTTTTTGGTGGTGGAGAATTTGGATTAGGTCAGAAAAGGACTGTTCAGGTTCTACAGAGTCTTGCTAATCATCTTGATAAATATCAAATTGTAGCTATTTCTGGTAGAAATAAACAAATGAATGATGAATTTTTGAAATTGTATGATAAATTGGGCAATGAAGATTTGCATATATTGAAATATACTAAAGATGTTCCTGATTTGATGCATATATCTTCATTAGTGGTAACTAAACCTGGTGGATTAACTTCATCAGAAAGTCTTGTTTCAAATTTGCCTATAATTATAACTAATCCAATTCCTGGACAAGAGGAAGAAAATGCGGAATTCCTTGAAAATTCTGGAGTTGCTGTGTGGATAAAAAAAGATGATAATATAGATGCGGTTATCAATAATATTTTGGATGATGAGGAAAAACTTGAAGAAATGAAAAAAAATTGCAAATTAATTGCAAAGCCTAATTCTACAATGGATATTTGTCAAACTATTTTAGGGAAATTACAGTAGTTTGCTATGTTGTAACCTAACTCACTCGTAGAAAAAAATCACCTGTCCCCAGCTGTGCGAAGTGCAAAATGCAAAATGCACAACTGGGATGCGTTCCCAATTGTGCACAAAACTATATTTCTCTTCTACCCTCTAAAGCCTTACTTAAAGTTACCTCATCAGTATATTCCAAATCCCCACCAACAGGAATTCCATGCGCAATTCTAGTAACTTTTATTCCTAGCGGTTTTATTAACTTAGACAAATACATTGCAGTTGCTTCACCTTCAACCCTAGGGTTTGTAGCTAAAATTATTTCTTTAACCTTTCCATCCATAAGTCTGGCTAATAGTTCTTTTATTTTAATGTCATCTGGCCCTATTCCATTCATTGGAGAAACTACTCCATGTAGAACGTGGTAAACTCCTTTAAATTCATGGGTTCTTTCCATTGCTACCACATCTTTTACATCCTCCACAACACATATTATTTCTTGATTTCTTCCACTATTTGAACATATTGGACATGGGTCTGTATCTGTAATATTATAGCAATTTGAACAGTATTTTAGGTTTTTCTTAGCATTAGTTATTGCTGATATGAATTCATTTGTTTCTGCTTCACTAGCATTTAAAATGTGAAATGCTAGTCTTGCTGCAGTTTTGTTTCCAATACTTGGTAGTTTTTCGAAAGCTTCAATTAGTTTTTCAATAGATGGTGAATAATATCCCATAATTTTCTCTCCCTACATCAATCCAGGAATATTGTATTTTCCTAATGATGCGGCTTGTGCAGAATCTACCTTTTTCAAGGCTTCATTAACACATGTTAAAATTAAATCTTGCAACATTTCTACATCATCTGGATCTACAACTTCTGGTTTTATCTTAATTTCTTTTATTAATTTATCTCCTGAAACTTTTACTTCTATTGCACCACCACCTGCAGATGCATCAAATTCTTTTGCAACTAATTCCTCTTGTGATTTTTCCATATCGGCTTGCATTTTCTTTGCTTCTTTCATTAATTGATTGATGTTCATTCCACCAAAACCTCCCATTCCTGGGAATCCTCCTCTTTTTGACATTTTTAAATTCCTCCTTATTTATAATTTTGATTATTAACTAATTAATTAAATATTTTTATTCATCAATAATATTAATTGGTATATCTATTTCCTTTGTAATTTCGCCAACTATATCTTTGGCCTGCTCTGGATTTTTTGCATCCACATATCTTACTTGCATAGGCTTTCCATACTCTAATGAGATAAGCTTAGTTAATTCGTTTGTACTTTCTGGCTTATCTAAAATACTTCTTCCAAAGGGTGTTATACCATTTGGGAACACAATTCCAACTGTCATATCATTTATCTCTGTTGCTGTTGTATTTACTAGGTTGGTGTATAACATTATTTTACCACTTTCTTTTAGATTGCTAACCAATTTGCCCCAACCTTCAAATTTTTTTCCATTTATAGCAACATTTGTTACTATGTTAGTTGGACCTTTTTGTACAGATTTTGTACTTGTTTTTCTTGTGTTTTGCATTTTTTCTGATGAGTTATCCACATTTGTTGCAGAATTGTGGATAACTAGGTTTGACATTTTATTTATTTTTGATTCTAATTGTTTTATTCTATTTTCTAATTCTGTATTAATCTTTGATGAATAATTTTGCTCAGCACTATTATCTGGTGTATAATTTGATGTATTTGTAGAATTATTTACTACTGATTCTTGCAAAATGCATAATTTCATAATTCCTACTTCCAACATTATGGTTTTTTGAGTGGTCATTTTCAAATCATTTGCAAGTTCTGATAAGCTATAAATGATATTTAATAATCTTTCTTTTGTAACTTTTTCAGATAGTTCTTTTATTTTTTCTAGTTCATTTTCATTATATAAACTCAAGTTTCCGCTTGATTTATATACTAAAATATCTTTTACATATTTAATAATTTCCCATATTAAATTATTTAAATCTTTTCCATCAGAAATTACTGTATCTATGTTTTTTAATGTTTCGTCAACATTACAATCTATTACAGAATTTATTATTTTATTAATATATTCTACCTTAGGAATTCCAACTAGTTCTTTAACCTTGTCATCATCAATTATGTCTTCGCCTTCTTGAACACATCTTTCCAAAATGCTTAAACCATCTCTCATTGCACCTTCAGCAAGAATTGAGATTGTTTTTAGTGCTTCATCAGTAATACTAATATTTGATTCTTTACATATGAATTCTAGTCTAGACTTTATATCTTCTGGTGGAATTTTTTTATAGTCAAATCTTTGGCACCTTGACAAAATAGTAGCTGGTAATTTTTGAGGTTCTGTTGTTGCTAAAATGAATTTAACATGAGCTGGTGGTTCTTCTAATGTTTTTAATAATGCATTAAATGCACCAACTGATAGCATGTGAACCTCGTCTATAATATATACCCTATATTTGGCCACTGTGGGTAAAAAGTTTACTTCTTCTCTAATAGATCTGATATCTTCAACACTGTTATTAGAAGCCGCATCCATTTCTACTATGTCTGTTAGTGAACCTTGAAGTGCTGCCTTACAGATTTCACACTCATTACATGGCTCTCCATCTTTAGGATTTAGACAATTTATAGCTCTTGCAAGTATTTTGGCTGCAGAGGTTTTTCCTGTTCCACGTCCTCCAGTTAATAAATATGCATGGCCTACTCTGTTTGCAATAATTTGATTTTTTAGAGTTCTAGTTATGTGTTCTTGTCCTACTATTTCACTGAATTTTGTTGGTCTAAATTTTCTATATAACGCTGTATATGACAAAAAACATCCCCCCATTCCTACATTTTATGCTGGTTTGTTTTCAAAAAAAATAGTACGAGTTATTTTTCTTTTATCTAACCTTTCTATGGAAGAATTTTTCACATAAAATTTACTACTTATTGCTGCTTCCTTCCGGACCTGACAAGGTTCATAGCTTTTTATTGAAAAATATCCTCCATACAAAGGTTAGATTTATTCTCATACTATTTGTATTATATAATGATTTTGATTATTTAGCAATAGTTTTTTGCTTTTTGTTTGTAATTTTTCAGTTTGTGCAAATTATGCATCCCGCATTGGGCAATTGTTTACAATAGAAACGCGTCCCCAGTTGTGCATGGTTGTAAAACACAACTAGAACGCGTCCACAATTTTACTATGGTACATATACATAACATTCAAGATTTCTTCTACCGAAATTTATACATTCATTATAAGTATTCATATAAATATCTACTTTGTTATTTGATATTGCTCCACCTCTATCTTGAACAACAAACCAACCTCCATTTGGTTTATTTGCAAAATATGGTATATACATTATAGTTCCTACTGGATATCCTTTTCCTGCTGCTAATGTACACCATGCTGATGCACGTGCTCCTGATGATGTTATCCCATAACCACTTGAATTTGGTGATTTACCACAAGTTGAAGCCGTATATGCTGATGCATTCAATGTTACTACTGAAGGTGTTTTTCCTTCAACTTTTGCTGCCAATGAGTTTCCATTATTAGTAGCATTTTGTACTGCGTTTGCAGCAGTTGCAATTTGTTCTGCATTAGCGTTTGCTCTATTAACTGTTGATCTAGATGCTACTTCTACATCTTTAATTTCAACTACTTTACTAACCGGCTCTTTTATTATTTGTGTAGAATACTCTGATCTTGAAATTTCTACGTCATCTTGATATTTTACTTTATATGTGGTTTCACTTACACCATCTACACCTTTTTGTTTAACAACTTCCTTTTTAGCTCCAGTTCCTGTTGAAACATCATTTGTTACAGTTTCAAATGGAATGGTGTTTTGCTCTACAACTAATTTTTCAACAACATTACCATAGTTTTCTTCTAGTAATGATTCTACAGTAATATCACTTGATGTTTGTAGAACTTCGGCTGTTTTGATTTCTAAATTACTATCATTTGTTATTCTTATTGTGTTATTATCTGATATACTACCGTTTTTATCTGGTATTACATTTTCGTCAGGTAATAATATAATATGATTTTCGTCTAGTATATCTGAAACTTTCTCTTTTGTAGTTAGAACATCCATTTCATATCCATTTGAAAGGATTATTCTAACAGTTTTTACTTTCGAATTTACGGCCATAACACTTATACTCATAAAAAGTAATAGTATTATACTTACGGATATAACCTTTTTCAAGGATATCGAAGCCTTATCATCTTTCTTCATAAGATATTTGTCCCTCCTTTAACTAAGACAATTGTAATTATATCATTTTTGTAATTAAATGTCAAATTTTGTTGAAATTTACATAATGTGTGTCTGCGTTTTTATATTATCTATATTATGCTTCTAATTAAGCTCTATATCTTATTATATGCACGTCCTTATGCAAATATTACTAAATTGTATTATTGAATTTT
>CANRGM010000061.1 GCA_947630155.1 uncultured Clostridia bacterium | reverse complement strand
TAGGTACGAAAAAGAAGAAGCAATCCACTTCTCACCTTATCGAGTAGAGAAAGGTTAATAAATATTGTAATTCTTGTATTTATTTTTAAAATATGTATAAGAACTTTATTTTGAAAGTGGGTTGGCTTGTAAAGTCAATCTTTTTTATTATAGTTAATAGGAGGTGTTTTATTATAAAACAAGAATTACCAATTAATGAACAAATAAGAGCAAAAGAAGTTCAATTAATCGATGATCAAGGTGAAAAAAGGGGAACTGTATCTTTAAATGAAGCATTAGATATTGCTTATGAGAAAAAATTAGATTTAGTTCTAGTAGCACCTAATAGTGAGCCACCAGTTTGCAAAATAATGAATTATGGAAAATATAAGTTTGAGCAAGCTAAGAAAGAAAAAGAGGCTAGAAAAAAACAAAAGACTTTTGAAGTTAAGGAAATTAGAATTACACCTAATATTGAGCAACATGATTTTGAATTCAAAGCTAAAAATACTAGAAAGTTTATTGAAGATGGAAACAAAGTTAAAATTACAGTTAGATTTAGAGGTAGAGAATTGAATTATCTAAAATTAGGAGAAGAGGTATTGAATAAATTTATTGAAAATTTGTCTGATATAGCAACTCCTGAGAAAAAGCCGGTATTAGAAGGAAAAAATCTATTTATAATCTTGGCTAAAAAAGCTGACAAATAAAAAATTTTAGAGAGGAGAGAATGGCTATGCCAAAATTAAAAACTAACAAAGCTGCTAAAAAAAGATATTCTTATACAGCAACAGGAAAGGTAAAAAGAACAAAAGCAAATAGAAGACATCTTTTAGCAAATAAAACAAAAAGACAAAAAACAAATGGTAAAATTATGAATGCTTATGCAGATAAAACATGTGAGGCAGGAATCAAAAAATTATTACCATATGGAAATTAATTTATGTTATACAATTTAATGTATAGTGTAGGTTAGAAATATTTTACAATTAATAATGTGATGTAAAATTTATTTGATTTTAAATTATTAATTGTATAAATATTAATCGAAAATAAAAAAGATAGGAGTGAAATATAAATGGCAAGAGTAAAAACAGCAATAATTACTCGTAAGAAACATAAAAAAATATTAAAAAGAGCAAAAGGATATTATGGTGCAAAACACTATAGATTTAGAAATGCTAAACAAGCAGTTATGAAATCAGGTGCATATGCATTTGCGGGAAGAAAAGATAAGAAGAGTAATTTTAGAAAATTATGGATAGCTAGAATTAATGCTGCTGCTAGACAAAATGGTTTAACATACAGCAAAATGATAGCAGGATTAAAAAAGGCTAATGTTGTAGTTAATAGAAAAATGTTAGCAGAATTAGCTGTAACAGATAGCGAAGCATTTGCAAAAGTTGCTGATATAGCAAAAAATGCATAATTAAAATATAATAAAATAGTACAATTAAGAACTTTATTTTTATAAATTCTTAATTGTACTATTTTGTTGTAATTAGCAACAAAAATATTAGTATTATAGATAAACAACTAAGACACAAAATTAGCTTTATTTTCTAATTTTGCCATATAGTAATTTATATCAAAATAAGTAACCTCATATGGTAAGTTGGCTTTTATGTCGCGTAATAATGCTCCTTTCATAAAATGCAATGCATTACAGATTTCCTTCTCATATTGTGTATGAACATCTTTTTCCAAATTAATATCCATACCACTCTTATAACAGTCTATTAAATGTCTTTCAATAGTAGTTTGTGTTAATCCCCTTAGATTAGCTATCTCATTAATTCCTTTCCCAGAGATATATAAATTATATGTTGTAATTTTAGTAGGTTCTTTTTCTACTTTTGATTCCTTTGGAATCTTTATTTTTTTAGTGATATCTGTAATCAAGATTGAAGATTTTTGTATATTGTGTTTCTCTACATATTTTTGTATTTCATATAAGAAATATTTACCATAATTATCAGCTTTATATTTACCAACACCGGAAATGTTGTATAATTCATTAATTGTTGTAGGGTATAACATGCACATTTGTATCAATGTTGAGTCATTAAACACTATAAATGGGGGAACATTAAGTTCAGTTGCTAAGTTTTTGCGTATTACGGATAAAATGTTGAAAAGTTCTATATCATAGTTAACATCATTTAATTTTTGTTTAACCTTTTCGATTTTTCTTTTTATAAATACTTGTTTATCATTAAATAATACATCTGCAGAGGTTGGGGAAAGCGTTAAAATAGGGTATTTATCACCAACACAGTTAATATAATTTTCAGATACCAAGAAGGATATTAACTCTTTTATAGTTTCCTTGGAATAATCACTCATTATCCCATATGTAGATAATGCATCAAACTTTAATGATTTTATTTTACTGCTTTTTGAACCTTTTAAAACATCTGTAACAAGTCCTATGCCAAATCGTTCTTTCATTCTTTTTATGCAAGACATTATTTTCTTAGAATCTGTTGTAATATCTGTAGATTCAATCTCACTATTGCAATTACTACAATTATTACAATTTTCATAATCTGTTACTTCTCCAAAATATTCCAATATATATTTTCTTAAACATTTGTCAGTATTACAATAATCAACCATATCATTTAGTTTTTGGTATTCAACCAATTTAGTACTATTAGAATTACTTTTTTCTATTAAAAATTTATTTGATACAATATCTGATCTATTGAATAATAATATACATTCTGCGTTGGCTCCATCACGACCACCACGACCAGCTTCTTGATAATAGCTTTCTAAATCTTTTGGCATATTATAGTGTATTACATATCTAATATTTGATTTATCAATTCCCATTCCAAAAGCGTTTGTTGCAACCATTATAGAGGTTTTATCAAAAACAAAATCATTTTGATTGGATTCTCTGGCAGAATCGGTCATTCCTGCATGATATTTTGAAACAGAATAGCCTTTATTTTGAAGTTCATCATATAATGCATCAACATTTTTTCTTGATAGACAATAAATTATTCCAGATAAATCTTTATGATTGTTTAAATAATCGAATAAAAATTTCTTTTTATCACTTGGAGCTTCAACGCCAAAGTAAAGATTTTTTCTATCAAAGCCTGTTGTTAGTGTAAATGGATTTGATAATTTTAATAAATTTATTATATCGTTTTTTACAAGTTCTGTAGCAGTAGCTGTGAAGGCAACAACTACTGGTCTATTTTTTAAATTTAAAATTATATTTGCAATTTCTGTATAACTTGGTCTAAAATCATGACCCCATTGTGATACACAATGAGCCTCATCTATTGCGAACATGGAGATATTTATGTTGTTTAATAAATTAATGAAGGTATCTGAACCTAACCTTTCTGGTGCAACATAAATTATTTTATACATTCCAAGTTTAGCATTTTCTAATGCTTGGAAGTATTCCTGAGTTGTTAAAGAACTATTAATGAAAGTTGCAGAAATTCCATTTTGAATCAGTGAATCTACTTGATCTTTCATCAATGAAATTAGTGGGGAGATAACTATTGTTGTTCCGGTCGAACATTAGTGCTGGAATCTGATAACATATTGATTTTCCAGCGCCTGTAGGCATTATTCCTAAGCAATCTTCTTTATTTAAAATATGGGATATGATTTCTTCTTGTCCTTTTCTGAAGTCATCATAACCAAAGTGTTTTTTTAGTAATTGTTTTGCAGTGTTAATCATAATTCATCTTCTTTCTGTGTAATTTTTTTTATATTATCAAGTGGGGGAGGTTTTGTCAATGGTGGGGTTTTGAATTTTTTTAGAAAGTGTTTTGGTGATAAAAGAGTATAGATTGAGATAAATTTTTTTGTGTAAAATGTGTTTAGATTTTATCATGATATTTTGAAATATGCAAGGGTTTTTGAAATTTTGGGGTTAGAATTTTGGAGTTAGGATTTTTGCAGGAAGCCGTCAAATTCACTAGTTATGTAATGCAGTTAAATATATTAACATTCCGTTCGTTTGCTGGCGTGGGAGTTTGGGAGAAAGACTTTAGGTGGGGGCGCCAAACTGCGCACTCCACTTCATGTTAATATATTTAACTGCATTACATAACTAGTGAATTTGACTACTCTACTGGTGGATAAAAGGGAAAGACATAATTGTATGTAATTTAGGACAAAATAATTATTGATTATAATAAAAGTAAATGCTATAATCAATCTATAAAAAAGGTTTATAGGCATAACCGTAAAAACCTAAATATGATAGACAAGGAAAGAAAACATGATTGGATCACTATTACTTTTAGTATTGTTAATAGCAATAAATGCATTTTTTGCAGCAACAGAAATTGCTTTTATATCACTAAATGAAACAAAAATATCAAAAAGAGCTAGTGAAGGTGATAAGAAGGCTAAAATGATAAAGAAAATGTTACAAAATCCCAGCAAATTCCTAGCTACAATACAGATTGGAATTACATTAGCTGGTTTCTTATCAAGTGCGTTTGCTTCTGATGCATTTGCTTCAAAAATAGCACCTGTACTGGATAAATGGTTTCCTTTAGGAATCGACTTTTGGAGTAGTATATCAATTGTTATAGTTACATTAATATTATCATATTTTTCATTAGTATTTGGAGAGTTGGTACCAAAAAGATTAGCAATGAAATATTCAAATAAAATAGCAAATTTTTCTGTGAGGTTTATAAAAGTCTTGTCAACTATAACAGCACCATTTGTTAAGTTTCTTACTTTTTCAACAAATATAATTTCAAAAATTTTTGGAGTTTCTGAAAATGAAGAAGAGGTTGTTACAGAAGAGGATATCAGAGATTTAGTAGATGCAGGAGAAGAGAAGGGAGCAATTCAAGAAGAAGAACGAGAGTTGATAAATAATGTATTTGAATTTAATGATAAAGTGGTTTCAGAAGTTATGAAACATAGAACAGAAGTATTTGCTATGGATGTAAATTCAGATATAGAAGAATTATTAGATGAATTAGATAAAAATAAATATAGTAGAGTTCCAATTTATGATGAAACTATAGATAACATAAAGGGAATTTTATATGTAAAAGATTTATTTAAATATGTAAGAAATAATAAGAAAATCAAGGTAAAAGAGATTGTTAGAAAAGCATATTTTGTTTCAGAAAATAAGCCTATTAATGAGGTGTTCAAGGAATTACAATTAAATAAAGTTCAACTTGCTATAGTAGTAGATGAGTATGGTGGTACTGCGGGGATAATTACAATGGAAGATATATTGGAAGAATTGGTTGGAAATATATTGGATGAATATGATGAGGAAGAAGTTGAATATGAAATTATTGATCAAAACACCTTTAAGATTAGTGGAGATATGCCGATTTATGATTTTGAAAAAATAGTTAAAATTGAGATTCCAAAAGGTGAGTATGATACAATTTCAGGTTATTTAATAGAAGAGTTGGGGCGTATTCCAAATGAAAGAGAAAAACCAGTTATTGAAACTGAGAATGCTACTTATAAAATTGAAAAATATAAGGATCAGAGGATTTTGCAGATTAAGGTTTGCAAGAATAATACTGTAAATAAAGAAGTGGAAGATGTGGATGAGGATATATAATTTTATTTTAGTTTAGGTTTTCAATAAGCCGTCAAATTCACTAGTTATGTAATGCAGTTAAAT
>CANRGM010000060.1 GCA_947630155.1 uncultured Clostridia bacterium | reverse complement strand
CAAGCGCCAGCAAACGAACGGAATATTAATATATTTTATCACGTTACATAACTAGTACTATTGGACGGCTCCCCCAAAAAAATCACCCAATAACTTTAGGAATCTTAAACATCCCTCTCTCTTTCTCAGGTGCATTCTGCAACAAAGCTTCTTTATCCTCAAAATCAACAACTTCATCTTTCCTAAAAACATTATAACCATCATTAGCCCCTATTGTTTCAGTCATACCATCAACTGGTGCATTATTAACAATATTTGCAAAATTTAAAATATCCTGTAAATTCAATATATATTTATCAATTTCTTCATCTTTAATATTCAAATCTGCTAAATCTGCAATATGTAGAATTTCCTCTTTACTAATTTGCATATTATTCAACTCCTTTTTATTACAATTTGTATCTTATTATATAGCTTTTTTCTGTGAAAAACAAGCCTTTTTTATACTGTTGTAAAATATCTGTTATTTACATATATTTATAATATCTTTCAATTCTTGCTCATCAAATACATATTTCTTATTACAAAAATGACAAACCAATTCAGCCTTACCATCTTTTTCTATTATATCTTTTATTTCATTTTTCCCTAAAGTTATTAAATTTTTTTCCATTTTTTCTTTTGAACAACCACATATATATTGTGGTACTTTATTATCCTCAAAATACATTAAATTCTGATCACCAGTAACAATTTCTGCAATCTCAATTAAATCCCTACCATCATCCAACATTTTACTTATGCTATCTGCGCTTTTTAATGCTTGCTCAATTTTTACTATTTCATTCTCTGTCGCATCAGGCATTAATGTAATCAAATAACCACCTGCAGATTTTACCCCATTCTTATCAACCAAAACTCCTAGTGCAACTACAGTTGGAGTTTGTTCTGATGTAGCAAAATAATTTGTAAAATCTTCTGCAATTTCACCAGATATAATAGGTGTCATTCCAACATATGGCTCCCTTAATCCAATATCCTTTATAATATACACCATTCCTTCTTTACCAACAGCTCCACCAACATTTAATTTCCCATTTTCTGAATTTAAAGGTAAATCAACATAAGGATTTGCTACATATCCCTTAACATTTCCTAAATTATCAGATACTGCTGTCATATTTCCTATAGGTCCATTACCTTTTACTTGTGTTGTGATAGTTCCTTTTTCACCTTTCATCTCTTTTCCTAGTAAACTGGTAATAGTTAGCAGTCTTCCTAAAGCAGCTGTGGCAGTTGGACTTAAATCATGTAATTTTCTAGCCTCCTCCACAATATTAGTTGACCTTATACACCTAACATTAACCTTTCCACCATACGCTAAGCAACTTATTATCTTATCATCCATTGTTGATTTCACCCCTCCTACATTTTCTATTGTTTCTTTATATCACATTTTTAGCATTTTCTCAAGTACATCCCCAAAATTTATACTTACTCTTTTACCATAAAAAAATTGTAGAGTAGTCAAATGCGATAGTTATGTAATGCAGTTAAATATATTAACATGCAGTGGAGTGCGCAGTTTGGCGCCCCCACCCAAAGTCTTTCTCCCAAACTCCCACGCCAGCAAACGAACGGAATGTTAATATATTTAACTGCATTACATAACTATCACATTTGACGGCTCCCTGCAAAAGCATCCCCCCTACCCCCCATAAGTCGAAAAAAGTCAAACGATTTTCTCAAATTTACTCAACTTTCACTAGACAATTACATATAAATATATTATAATAAATAGGTTAGTTTTAAAACTAAACTTATAGAAAAGAGGTGAACACCAATGGAGAAAATTTCTCCTAGTGAGTCAGTAGAACGGCTTACATCTGTAGGAAACAACTTCTGTCTTAAGAAGAACCCTTCGAGCGCAGAATTTTGCAATCTTATGAGCACAATTTCAGCTTGCATTGACAGCATAGGCAATTGTGAAAATCCTACAGCCAAAAGAAAACTCCTCAAGCTCAGAGTCGAAACTAGTAAAGTATATTCTAATACTTTATCTTCTGTAGAGCAGAATGAGCTGGATGCTTCTTTAGCAAAACTGCATAAGATGATTTCCGAAACCGTAAACTGCTTTCTCACTTGTGTGTAACAACCTAAAAATGCAGGTAGCTATGCTACCTGCATTTTTACTAATTTTCTACACTTCTTTTCCATAATATGAATCTAATAATATTTGCTTCAACTCACTTACTAATGGTAAACGAGGATTTGCATTAGTACATTGATCTTCAAATG
Source organism: uncultured Clostridia bacterium (assembly GCA_947630155.1). Classification (GTDB taxonomy): domain Bacteria; phylum Bacillota; class Clostridia; order TANB77; family CAG-508; genus CAG-492. The sequence goes on along the minus strand of CANRGM010000060.1, from coordinate 3,403 downwards.
CTCTATCAGCTAATAAATCAACTTTATCTAAAAACTCTTTCTCTTCAATTCCAGCTTCTTTAAATGACTTTGGAATATTTAAATCTGCATTCAATTTTTGTATTTCTTTTATTAAAGACTCTACACCTTTTTCCACAGTCGAAGCATCAAATCCCATTTTTCTTGCAATTTCAGCATATTTTTGATCAGCCACAAAATACTCATATTTAGGGAATGATACAAATTTTGTAGGTTTTGTAGCATTGTACTTTATAACATATGGCAATAAAATTGCATTAAGTCTTCCATGTGGTAAATGGAACTCTGCACCCAATTTATGTGCTAATGAATGATTTATACCTAAAAATGCATTAGTAAATGACATACCTGCTATTGTACTAGCATTATGCATTTTCTCTCTTGCTTGTTTATTAGTTCCATTATTATACGCTTCTCTTAAATATTTGAAAACTAATTCAATGGCCTTTTCAGATAAACCATCTGTATAATCTGATGCCATATTTGAAACATATGCCTCAATTGCATGTGTTAGAACATCCATACCAGTATCTGCTGTAATAGATTTTGGTAAAGACATAACTAAATCCGGATCCACAATAGCTACATCTGGAGTTAACTCATAATCAGCTAAAGGATATTTTTTATTTATTTTTTTATCTGAAATTACGGCAAAAGATGTAACTTCAGAACCTGTTCCTGATGTTGTTGGTATTGCAACCATTTTAGCCTTTTCACCAAGTTTAGGAAATTTATAGGTACGTTTACGAATATCCATAAATTTAAGTTTCAAACCTTCTGCATCTGCTTCTGGATGCTCATAAAATAACCACATACCTTTTGCAGCATCTATAGCACTTCCGCCACCAATAGCAATAATAACATCTGGCTTAAACTCATTCATCATTGCAACTCCTCTATTTACAGTCTCAAATGATGGATCTGATTCAACATCAGAGAATATCTCTGAATGAACATATTCTTGTCTTTTTCTTAAATGATACAAAACTTTATCTACATAACCTAATTTTACCATACCTGGATCTGTAACTATAAAAGCTCTTGTAATATCAGGCATTTTCTCTAAATATGCTATAGAACCTGCTTCAAAATAAATTTTATCTGGAACCTTAAACCATTGCATATTAACCCTCCTTTTTGCAACTCTTTTTACATTTATTAAATTAACACTTGATACATTAGCTGTTGTTGAATTTCCACCAAAAGTTCCACATCCTAATGTTAAAGATGGCATATTTGTATTATAAATATCACCAATAGCCCCATGTGTTGATGGTGAATTAACAATAATTCTGCCTGCCTTTACAGTTTCAGAGAATTTTAATATAGTTTCATCATCTTCAGAATGAATAACAGCTGAATGACCCATTCCTCCAAACTCAATTAATTTTTCTGCCAATTCTATTCCCTCATCTGCACTATTTACAACATAATATGCAAGAACAGGACTTAGCTTTTCTTTTGAAAATGGATATTCAACACCTACCCCATTTTCTTTTAATACTAAAACTTTAGTATCTTCTGGAACATCTATTCCAGCCATTTTTGCGATATTATAAGGACTTTTTCCAACTATATCTGAATTTAAAGCACAACCCTTTGCTTCCACAAACATACTACCTCTTAATTTTTCTGTTTGTTTTGCTGTTAAAAATACACATCCAGCTTCTTTCATCAATTTTTCAAATTCATCTTTAATTTCTTTATCTACTATAACTGATTGCTCAGATGCACAAATCATTCCATTATCAAATGATTTTGATAAAACCAAATCATTTACAGAAGTTTTTAATTTAGCTGTCTTGTCTATATAACAAGGAACATTTCCAGGTCCTACTCCAAGTGCTGGTTTTCCGCATGAATAAGCAGCTTTAACCATACCTGTCCCACCTGTTGCTAAAATTAAATTTACATCTGGATGATTCATTAAATAATTTGTTGCAGTAATAGAAGGTTCTTCTATCCACAAAATACAATTTTCTGGTGCACCAGCTTTAATAGCGGCATCTCTAACTGTTTTTGCAGCTTCAACACTACATTTCTGTGCTGATGGATGGAATCCAAATATAATAACATTTCTAGTTTTTGCGGCAATTATTGATTTAAACATAGTTGTTGAAGTTGGATTTGTAACAGGAGTAACACCTGCAATAATTCCAACAGGCTCAGCAATACTAACATACCCTTCTTCTTCATTTTCATCTATTATTCCAACAGTTTTATCATATTTTATACTATGATAAATATATTCTGTTGAAAACATATTCTTAATAATTTTATCCTCATAAATACCTCTACCAGTTTCCTCTACAGCCATTTTAGCAAGTTCCATATGTTTCTCTAATCCAGCCATAGCCATAGCTTTTATAATATTGTTGACTTGGTCTTGGTCTAATTTCAAATATTCCTCCGATGCCTTTTTAGCCTTTTCAACCAAATCATCAATCATAGATTTTATTCGCATTTTCTCTTCTTCGCTAATTTCATTCGCCATATTTAACTTCCTCCCTTTTTATAAATTAACTCTATTATATATTATTCAAAATTTTTGTCAACAAGTTTTCATTTACAATATTCGTGCTTTTTTTTGAAAAATTTGTGTCAATGGGGACGGAGATTTTTGACACACATTTTTATTTATTGTGTCAAAAATCTCCGTCCCCATTGACAAAAATCTCCGTCCCCATTGACACTGAAGGAAAACACCTTCAGTACTTTTTTGAAAGATTATTTTTCGGATTTTTTTCATTATCATGCTTAGGTAAACAAGATATAAGTACGTATATAACTGTCATAAATATAATCAGACTAGCGAAAAGTCCAATTGCTACTGCAATAAGTATTACATTTCGTTTTTCAATTTTTTGAAATTTCTTTATCGAACAGGAATTAGACTCTTTGTTTAACAATTCTAAATCTTTTGATAATGTTATTGTCATACTTGGATAAGTTTTAATATTTTCTCCAAGACTATACATTACTATGATTTTATTGTCTTTTTTAGTAATTTCATATCTAACAACATCCTCAGGTATTGCAGAAACATCAATTCCATCTTTTTTAATAACATTATCAGCAATCTCATCTAGATACTCATAATCACTTTCAGAATATGTTTTTAAATTCTTTTCATTCTTATGCTCCAAAACATTATAAAAAATACAAGAGACAACAAAACCACCTACAGCAGAACAAAGAAAAATCAACGCAATTGGTATATACCACCCAAACAGCATCCAATCTTTTTTCCGTATTTCTTTCATAAATGCATCCTCCTCAAAATAATAATTTTATCAAATGACCTCTATATACACCTGTAAAAACAAGAGAATAAAATATTAAGATAGAACTTCTATCAATTAACTCATATATTACCACATAGTCT
>CANRGM010000059.1 GCA_947630155.1 uncultured Clostridia bacterium | reverse complement strand
CTTTGTGCCACAATATTTTTACATTTTACCAAAACCTCATCATAATACCTCTTCCCACAAATTCTAGCCACTTCCTCTGCTATAAGCTTACTCTGATTATACCCTCTTGTCTTAAATCTCTTCTTATGAACCGGAACACTTATAATACAATCATACTTATCAATAAATTGCTTTCTAAACTTCTCATCATACGCAATAATTCTTGCAAAACTCTTATATAAATAAGACATTTCATCAAACTTATATTTTAAAATAAAATCCCTAACAAAATCCTCATATTTCAATAAATAATAATGTTCTTCAAAATAAACTGGTAAACTACTATAATCTTCAACATTACTGATTTTTACCTCATCAAATTTTCTTTTACACTCATCACATAAAAAATCATTATGAAATTTCCCACAAAAGCCACAAACTGGTGGAAATATTAAATTTAATATATTTTCTACAAAATTCATTTTTCAACCTCCTTACACATTATTAAAAAATTTTAAAATTATTAATACCATAAAACACAAGAACAGAGATGGTTTTTCTAACCACTCTGTTCCCCCTATTTTATTTAAAACTTATTCTTAAACTTAATTTAAAAAAATCTATCTTTCCCCCAATTTTTTAATTTAAACTCTAACCCTGTATTTCTTTTTTTGCAATCTGTATTTCCTATCATAAACTCAATAACTCCTGCATATCCAACAATTATAAGCAATTTCTTAGCCCTTGTCATACCTGTATATAATAAATTTCTAGTCAACAACATTGGTGCTGATGGAGCAATTGGTATTATTACCACATCAAATTCACTTCCGTTGAGCCTTATGAACAGTAATTGCATACGCATGTTCCAACTGATCAAGCTCTGCATATTGATACCAAACAATCTTGTCATCAAATCTAACTTTTACTTGTTTTTCTAAATCATCAATTTTCTCAATTATCCCTAATTCTCCATTAAAAACCCCTGTACCATTTTCTGATCTGTCATCTTTCTTCTCCCAAAATATATCATAATTATTTTTGATTTGCATTACTTTGTCACCAACTCTAAATATAGTTCCCAATATATTTTTTTCAGATTTTGTATCATCATGAGGATTTAATTTTTCTTGTAAAGCTCTATTTAAGTCTTTTGTACCCAATAATCCTTTTTTAGTAGGAGTAATTACTTGGATATTTTTGAAAAAATCATAATCGCCTATTTTCTTTAATCTTCCACTACATAATGAAATAACTTCCTCTAAAATCTTTTCTTGGTTATTTTCTTTTATATAAAAGAAATCATCATTTAATTCATCTTCAATTTCTTCTTTTTTTATAAAGGTTTCCCCATTATTTATTCTGTGTGAATTCAATATAATTTTGCTTTTAGCTGCTTGTCTAAATATTTTATTTAATGTAATAGTTGTTATCTTATTTGAATTTATCAAATCCTCTAAAACATTTCCTGGTCCAACTGATGGTAATTGATCAACATCTCCAACCAAAATCAATTTTGTTCCTTGATAAAGAGCTTTCACCAAATAATTCATCAAAAATACATCAACCATAGACATCTCATCAATAATAACAACATCACTATCTAATGGTGCAATATCAAAATCTATATTGGGATAATTTCCTTCTTCCTCTATCTTTCCTATTTCTAATAATCTATGTAGTGTTTTGGCCTCCTCACCAGTAGTTTCTGTCATTCTTTTAGCTGCCCTTCCTGTTGGAGCACATAAAACAGTTTTCTTTTTATGTTTTTTATATAGTTCAATTATTGTTTTTATAATTGTAGTTTTTCCTGTACCTGGACCTCCAGTAATTATACACACATTATTAGTGTTTACAGCTTCTATTGCTTCTTTTTGCTTTTCTGATAAAAATATTTTTGTTTTTTTCTCTATTTCTTTTATTTCTTTACTTAAATTAGAAATCTTTTTTATATTTTTTGCTTTATCTAAAGTCAACAACTTTCCTGCAATATTTTTCTCAACTTCATAATAATAATATAAATAAATCCAAATTTTTTCATCTCGTTCTTCTATATATATCTCTTTTTTTGCTCTCATATTTATTATTGCATTATCAATATCATCAAATTCAACATTTAATAAATCTTTCACAAATTGATAAAGGTTCTCTTTTAAAACAGCACAATGCCCATTGTATGTAGCTCTAATTAATGCATACTTTATACCACTTCTAATTCTTTTTTCATTATTTAGAGCAACACCCATTTCCAAAGCCATTTTATCTATCAATTTGAAATCCACATTATTAGCTACGTCTATTAAAATATATGGATTAGCTTCTATTTCTTCTATTGCATTTACACCTAAGGCTTTATAAACATTTTTTGCATTTTGAACACCTATTCCAAACTTCTCTAGAAAACCTACTATTTGCCATAACTCCCAATTTTCATTAAATTGTGTAGCAATTTCTAATGCTTTACTTTTTGTAATTCCTTTCACTTCAGCTAGTTTCTCTGGTTCAAACTTAAGAATATACATTGTTTCTTGACCAAAGTAATCCACAATTCTTTTAGCAGTTGAAGGTCCTACTCCTTTAATAGTACCATTTCCCAAATATCGTTCTAAACTTTCCAAAGTTTCTGGCATTATTTTTTCAAAAGTTTCTATTTTAAATTGTCTTCCATATTCTGGATGTGTAACATATTTTCCCTCTAATTTCAAAGAATCACCAATTGTTATAAACGGAAGATATCCAACAATAGTAATATCTTCAATTTCTGTTTCTATTACAGCAATGGTATAACTATTTATTTCATTTTGAAAGATAATTTCTTTTATTTCGCCTTTAAGTTCCACTTACTCGCTCCTTTTTGCTTTAATTTATATTAACAATCTATATAATTTTGTTATTAAATATTTACCACACAAAACCAATTCTAATTAAGTTTATCATAGTTTCCCCCAAAAGTCCATTATTTCAATTTATATTTCACACCCCAATTCAATCACCCAAAAAATCACTATAGAGAAGTCAAAAAATTTAGTATAAGTATGTTGGTGGATAGATATTGTTTTGAAAATGTGGCTTAAGTGGGGACCGGCTAGCTACAGAGAGTTATAATTCCCCAGACCTCCACAAACCAAAATGACAACCACACACACTCTCACACCCTACCACCAAACGCACCTCTCGCTCAGGAATTATTACTCTCTGTGCGCTGTTGGGAAACATTTTCAAAACAATATCTATCCACCAACATACTTATACTAAATTTTTTGACGATTTACTGCAAAAGCACCTACCCCCCTAACCTGACACACAAAATAAAAAATTCCATATACTATACTAGAGGTGATTCTACATATGATGGATTTTATAATCAATTGTATCTTTTGGGTTTGTGCTTTATATGGATTAATCGAAATTATTAAAACCATTTTTTACATACATTCCTGCAACAAAATTAACACTGATGGAATTAATTTGATTGTTACTGTCAAAAATCAAGAAAACAAAATTGAAGGATTTCTTCGCTCTTTAAATTTTAGAATATTATATGGTAAAGAAGATTGTATTGAAAATATTATAGTACTAGATTTAAATTCAGATGATAACACAAAAAATATAATAGAAAATTTTTCTGCGGATTATTCTACTGTTAAGGTTTTAAATTGGAAAGAATTTGAAGAACTATTTTCCCCAGAAAAGTAATCTGAAAATTTTGTCACTTTTTGTCATTTTTTTGCAACTTATTGTTGACCTGAAAAATATAGTATGTTATTATTATGTGTATCTGTCATCTAAATCAGATGATAAATTATATTTTAAGGAGGAAACTCTCATGAAACGAACAGTTTCTACCCCAAGGCTCAAGTTCCAGTTCAACTCGCGAAAAGCTCTCAAAAAAGCTCACGATCAGCTGAACAACCTCAACCGTGCACTTATGACATCAGAGCATAGTAGCGCAAGTGGCAATTTTCTCTTTGTCCAGAGCAAGCGTTCCACAAATATGGATAAGGACGTAATTGCTATGATGTCTGAGTATGGGGGAACTTATATGGGGGTAATTTATTAATTACTAAGAGTTTCTCAAAAATTTTTGCGGACCATGTATGAATACTGGTCCGCATTTTTTTATTCTTTTTCAACTTTTTTAGTTATCATCTTCAAAGCCTTTGGTCTCTCAACCATAATAACATGTCCACACCCTAGACATTTTAACTTAAAATCAACTCCAATTCTTGTAATTTCCCATAACTTACTACCGCATGGATGTTGTTTTTTTGTTTTAACTATATCACCTATATTATACTCCATTTTTTAATCACATCACTTTCTTGACCTGTATCAAGCTACTCAAAATGTACAAAATATACATTTCCCTAATTGTGCATTATTTCAATCTCTCAACAACAGTATCTTTACCCAATACCTGCATTATCTCATACAAATCTGGTGTATTCTGTCTTCCAGTCAAACAAACACGAATCACAGTACTAATATCCCCAACATGTCCTGGCCATTTATCAGGTTCAGATTTAAATATTTTAACTTCTCTAGCATATCCCAATTCTTCTGCTAAATCCTTCATTTTATCAAACCATGTTTGCTTATCATCATTTATATCAAAATATTTCTCTATGTATAACTTCACAATTTTATCTATCTCATTTTTATCTGAAATTTTTCCATATTCATATTCTGCATTTTTATCAAATTTATCATTGTACATATATAAAATATTATCTTTAACTTCTGACCATTTTGATATATCTTTTCTTGGTTTGCTATTTCCTCTTTCTATACCAAACACCTTTAAGGAATATTCCTTATCCTTTAACATTTCAAATAATTCATTATCATAGTTTTGTGCCCATTCATTTACTTTATTATATATATCTTCAGCACTCATTCTTGATATTACATTCTTAGATACATCAAGCATTTTTACCATATCAAATAAAGCTCCACTAACTCCCATTTTATTAATTTGGAAATCAAATTCACTTATATTTTTATCTGGATTTTGTTTTCTCCATATTTCGAAATTTGAGTTAGCAATATTTAATAAATACTCTAATACAGATTCTTTTGGAATACCCTCTTCAGTATAATAATCAACAGCCGCTTCTGCATCTTTTCTTTTACTCAATTTTCTTTTTGACTCTCCATCCATTTTCATTATAGTAGGAATATGCGCATATTTAGGTGGTTTGAAGCCTAACACATAAAATAATTGTAAATGAGTAGGAACTGATGAAAACCATTCTTCTCCTCTTACAACTAAAGTTGTTCTCATTAGATGATCATCTACCGCATGTGCGAAATGGTATGTTGGAAGTCCATCACCTTTTATAATAATTATGTCTTGGTCATTTTCAGGAAACTCAACATTTCCTTTTATAACATCTTTATGTTTAATCTTCTTTTCTTCATTTCCTGGTGATTTCAAACGAATAACATATTGCTCTCCATTCTTTATTTTTTCCACTGCTTCTTCAACAGATAAATTTCTGTATTTAGCCCAAACACCATAATATCCTGTTCTCAATTTTGCAGCTTCTTGTTTTGCTCTTAATTCCTCCAATTCTTCTTGTGATGCAAAACATGGATATGCCTTACCTTGTGCTATCAAATATTTTGCATATGCCTCATAAATTTCTTTTCTTTGACTTTGTTTATATGGTCCATAATTTCCTTTTCCCTCTTCTTCATTTACCATACCTTCATCAAATTCAATTCCAAAATCTTTTAAAGAATTTATAACACTAACAATTGCACCTTCAACTTCTCTTTTTTGATCAGTATCTTCTATCCTTAAGAAATTAACCCCTCCAGTCTTCTTAGCCATCATACTAGAAACTAATACCTGGAAAAGACTGCCGATATGCACAAAGCCTGTTGGACTAGGTGCATATCTAGTTACAACAGCACCTTCTGGTAAATTTCTTTCTGGATATTTTTCCTCATAATATGAAATATCTTTCGCATCTGG
>CANRGM010000058.1 GCA_947630155.1 uncultured Clostridia bacterium | reverse complement strand
AAATCTAACAATTTTTTAAATAAGTGTACGAAAGTATCGAAAAATAAATAAATCCCCAGAATCAAAAACTCATACTAAAAGAAAAGTATAAGTTGAGAAAAAAGTCGTTGTATGATATACTATATAATAGTAAATAAAACTTAAATTAAGGGGTAGAAAAATGGATAATAAAAAAGAACAAGAAGAATCAGACTTAAGAAGTCGTATTGAAGAAGAAAACTTAAATGAAAAGAAACAAGAAAATTTTTAAATAATTCTTTTAGAGATGGACAAGTTAAAACTAATAGAACAGATATTGAAAAAATACTTCCACCAATGAGAAGATTTGGTGGAGGTAATAGAGCAGAGAAAAAGCAAACAATTATAGAAAAAGTACTAAAATTTTTTGAAAAATACTTTGGCTTAAATATTCATCATAATAGTGGGGAGAATTTTACAGATAATATTTCGGAAGACGATAAAGAAGCCCTATTGCAAGTAGCGGAAGATGAAGGAAAATATAATTTGGAATAATAGAATATGTTGTAGAAGAGAAACATATTTTGTATATTTATATTTATGTTTATGAAAGTTCAGACATTCATAAAACTGCTAATAAAATATGTGACAGGAATGAAGATGGAGATGGAAAGACCAGAAAAGAAATTAATGAATATATATATCCTATTTTAAATGAAACAATATCAAGAATGGATAGTAGAGTTAGGACAGCATTAACATACTTAAGAACAAAAGAGTTTATAGAAAATTCTGGAACGGATACAAAACCAATTTGGATAAAAAAATAAAATTCTGCAGAGAATACTGCAGAGCTCTGCAGTATTCTCTGCAGACAGCCGGACAATTCAGATAAAAATACTAGAAGAAAATAAAAATCTTCTGGTTTTTTTATCTCTTAAAAGTAGAGTGTTTTCATCTACTAATAACACAACGAACTTTATATTATAATTTTATTATATATGTACATTTTTAAGTGTAATTCATATTCCATCTACAACTCCTTAATTACTTTCCCTGAAACAGCAAACAATAAATCATTAACTTCATTAATATTATACATTTCATTATCAAAACAATACTTCAAAGTAATATTCACATATGAATTTTGAGGCAAAGAATATGAAGCAGAATTAAGCAACTCTTCGTATTGCACACTAGTTAGCTCCAATGCTAAAGCAAGCAATGTGACAGTTCCAAAAGATGGATGATATTCATTACTTGACCTTATTTTAGAAAAAAGACGCTTGTCGATATCTGCCTTTTTATACAATTTTACGTCGCTAATATTAGCATTATCAATGTATTCAAATAATAGCTCATTAAAGTTCTTTGCACTTTTTTTAGTATTTAAAATTATATATTCTGCAGAAGATTCGCATACTTTAAAATCGCTTATAGTAGGCTTAGCTGGATTTGACATAATAGAATTTTTATAAAATTCAAATAATTCTAATAATGATTGTGGAATAATAGTTTTGTTTTTCATATATAAATTTTGATAAGACATAAAGAACCTCCTTGCAGTGAATAATAAATAAATATAAATCTGATTACGAACTAAAAAGCTATACATAAAAAAAATTTTACTGAATTATTGTATCATATTATTTTTAATTTATAAAGACTTAATCAAAAATGTCGCTTTCAAAGCGACCAAATTTGATTAAGTTTTTGTTAAAATAATATATATACATATTAAAGGAGTGAAAAATATGAGTAAAAATTTATGTGTAGGACTAGCAAAAAAAATAGTAGTAACAGTAATAGATAAGGAAATGGCAAAAGAAGTTGAATTATATTTCTTTAAGAAAGTTGACAAAAATCTATATAATGTAGGATATGTACCAGCAGAGAATCCTGGATTTGTAACTTTTAAACTAAAAGATGAAATGCTGGCTAAATATGCAATGGATTTAATGATTGAACAGCATGAAAGATACCTAAAATCAAGATATTCAGAAGAGGCAATAGAATACTATAAAAATATTAAAAGCAAGGATGAGAAAGAAATCATTAATATAATAAATACAGAAAATAATGATTATATGTATACTTTTAGGACAGGATTGTCTGGATTTGATATTAGTTACCTTTTCGAAAACCGTGTGGAGGCACATATAAGTGAATTTCTAACATTTCACTGTTCGCAAGAAACTTTTATGGAAGAGTATAGGGAATTTTTCAAATATATGAGAAATTTACTTATATATTCAACATATAACCCATTAAGAACAGCTCTTGCTATTTCTTTGTAAATGAAACAATAGAATATTTTAGTAAAGGCTGGTAACAAAATGATATATTTTGTTTCAGATATACATTTATCTAACAATGTAGTGTTACAATTGATGTGAAACAAATTCAATATAATTGATGCGGCTTCACAAGAAGACATTTATAATTATGTATATGAACAAATGGAAAAAATGATAATGGAAAAATTGAATAAAAATAATTAAATAAAAAATTGTATATGTAATTGTATAAGCAAAAAAGATAATAATAAAGGACTCTAAGTCAAACTTATTTAAAAGTTGATTAAGAGTCCTTTATTATTATAAAAACAATGAAATTAAATTTTCTGTTGAGAAAATATCTAATTTGTAAGAAGCATCTGCAAGTTTGTATAAATTTTCTTCACTATATTCAATTTCTTCTGAATACTTTTTAGTTATTTCAATACAATCCTCTATAGTTAAATTTTGCTTTTTCACCCATGTACAAAAATAAAGACTTTTTAAAACAGCAACACTAACCACCATCAGTTTAATTTTTGAAAGAACATCTTCATCAAATACAGATTTAAGAAAATATCGCCAAACAAAGTAAATTGAAATGTTTTGTAAATATTGTAGTATTTCAGGATGAGAGTCATAAAATTGATCGAATTTTTCTGCATTATTTTTATATAAAGATATACAATCCTTCAAATATAGAGACCAGTCAGCTGAGTTAGTTTCAAGAGTTAATAAAAACTCTAATACAGATTGCAAATCTGGTTGAGAATATGCCTTAATTGGAAAAATATCCTCATCATCAAGTAAACCACTATCTATGTTTTGTTGTATTGTATAGCAATACCAAAGTACATCACGAATTCGTGAATTAAAAGGTAGGGAGGTGTTGCCAAGATATGATATTATTTTTTCCCTTGCTGTGTATATATAATTGTAAATCTCTATATCATAATTTTCTGCATTTTCATAAGGAATTTCAATTTCACATGTAGAAAATGGATGTGTATCAGAAAGTATTATTCTGCAAGCCTCTTCACAACATAAACCAATTCCACCTTCTTTTACATCATCAAACCATTCATAATAACGAGGATGTTCTGCACATATTTTGCACAGACTATCTTTCCCAAGATTAATGTAAATTTCGCATAATTTTTTATCATTTAAAAAAGGGCAATTTTTATTGCTATTTAAAATAAAGTGTTTTGGAGTTGAAGTATCAATGTTTTGCTTCAATTTCTCCCCAAATTCACCGAGTAACTTGATTATATAATTCTGCAGTCTCCTCATCTATATCTATTTCCCACCCTGCTGAGCAACAGCTTTCTTTGCAGTTGCCAGCAATGCAGTGAAATTGTTTAAAGTATTGTGGTACTCGTAACTTCATAAATTATCCTCTTATTGTATTATTTAGGTTTTACGGGAATACCTATAACCTGCTTTTATATTCTATTATAATGGTAAAGATATTTCGAATCTAGTACCTTTTCCAACTTCAGATTCAAACTTCATATTTCCATTGAAATGAGCCCTTATGTTTGAATATGACATAAACAATCCTAAACCAGTACCATTTTTTCCTTTAGTTGTAACCATTTCCTTAAATAATTTTTCTTGAACTTCACTAGGAATGCCCTTACCATAATCTGTAACACTAATTATCAAACAATTGTTAACTGTATTTAAATCTAAATCGATACTTTTATTTTCAGCACCATCATAAGACTGAATAGCATTAGAGATTAGGTTATTCAAAACCTGTACTAAACTATTAATATCTCCTTGTAAAGTTAAATTTTCATCAACGTTCATATTAATATTTAGTTCAATTAATGAATTTTTTAGCTCATGTTTCATTAAAATATAAACTCTTTTAACCAATTCACCAACAGTAAAAGAAACAATTTCCTGGTTTGAAAGTGTAACAGCCTGACCTTTTACAGCAGTAATAATATCAGACATATATGAAGTGTAATTATTAATTTTTTCAATCCATTTTCTCATATCATTAGCAATCTCGTGGTGATCATTTATTGTTACATCACTATCTCCAATAGATGAATCATATTCATTAATTAAATCCTTTAGTCCTTCACTTGCACCTGAAATAGACATTATAGGTGTTTTCAAGTTGTGTGCAATTCCTCCAACCATTTGTCCTAGAGTAGCTAAACGCTCTTGTTCCATAAGGACTTCCTGATTGTTTTTAATTAAATTCATTTGATTTTGACTGTATTTTTGAACCATATTAAATGAATGAATTAAATCTCCAATTTCATCATTTGTTGTAACAGGAAGTATTTTTCCAAATTCATTTGAACATAGTCTTTCAAAATTATCAGATATTTGCGAAATATCTTTTGAAAGAGAAGTACTGAAAATATATAATATTACAGTAGTAATTATAAATAAAGATATTCCAGATATGGTCAAGTATATTAGAGATGTAGGGGAAGTAACATCATATAGTACGCATATATAAACATCTCCTTCATTCGTTGAAAGTTTGATTGATTTTCCTTGTGCATCAACACCGTAACTGTCATAGATTCTTCCATTATATTTTTGGGAGATTTGTTTAGTATATTCTAATACAAATGAACTTGGTTCTTTCCCATTTAAAGTTAATACTGAGCCATCAGATTTCATAATGAATTTACTATGTGTGTTATCAAAAAGTTCCATTTCATTGAATTTTTTGTATAAGTCTGGATATGAGTAAGTTACATCATTAGGGAAATTACTTTCCATCAATTGATTATATACATTAAAGTAAACATTTTCTTTTTCACGTACTGTGAATGTATAACCTATGAATGTTAGTAAACTTATACAGAAAAATAGTAATGGTAGTATTTGTAGTAAAACTTTTGATTTTAGGTTTATTCGTAAGCCTATATTTACATCTTCTTTGTAGGTTTTTGTTAAAATTTCGTTATAGATTCCTTTTGAGAATATGAATGATGTGACTGCTAAAATTAGTGAAAATGCAAATACTATAATTAATATTTTTACAACCATTATTGATAAATGGCTTCCAGTTAAGATGAGTACTAATAGGGCTGAAATTGCTGGAATTACTACTTCGCATATTGGTATTAAATATGGTAGACTAAAGCATTTTTTTCTTACCTTTTTTATTAGAGTTACGTTGTTATATTTTTCAGAATCTGTGGATAAATAAAATTTGTCGACACTTCTGAATAGGAAGTGGGTTGTTAGTGTTATTAGAAAGATTAATAGGAATCCTATGCAGAGAAATTGTAGCCAGTAGGGGATGTAGGACATTTGGATGTCGAAGTCGGTGTTGATGGATTCTGGGCCGTAGTTTAGGAGGTTTGGGACTATTAGTGAGAAAATTAGGATTATGATTGAGGCTACTCCACTGTATCTTAGGGCTATTCTTAGGCTTGGTTTTTTGTAAAATAGGTTTTTGAGATTCATGTTTTTTTTCTCCTTTCTGTTTTTGGGCTTTTGCAGGGGGTCGTCCAATTGAATATTTATGTAACGCAATTAAATATATTAACATTCCGTTCGTTTGCTGGCGTGGGAGTTTTGTGGAAGACATGAGGTGGGGGCGCCAAACTGCGCACTCCACTGCATGTTAATATATTTAATTGCGTTACATAAATATTCAATTGGACTACTCTACAATTTCTTTTTCGTTTTTTAATTTTAGATAAAGTCGACGTCTTTCATGTGTGAGAGAATTTTTAAAAGATATTCTTCATCCAAAACTGGCCAGTCGAAATTTAGTAGGTGTAGATAGTTTTTGGTGTAGTTTGATTGAATGTTTACGGTGTAATTATAATCAATGGTAAGTAAGTTGTTTTCATTGTAGTTTAAATCATT
>CANRGM010000057.1 GCA_947630155.1 uncultured Clostridia bacterium | reverse complement strand
CTGTTATAGCAATAGAATAATTGTCATTTGTAGTTTGATTTAATCCAACAACATTTTCAAAATTAATTTTTTCCTTAGTATCATAATTATATATATCAACATGACCATCTTTTTGGGCATTTACATATTTTCCAGATATGAAAATATTATCATATTGAATATCTATAATTATATTTCCATAAAAATCTGAAATTCCTTGTTTAGAATCTTCTTGCAACACAA
Organism: uncultured Clostridia bacterium; assembly: GCA_947630155.1. Taxonomy (GTDB): domain Bacteria; phylum Bacillota; class Clostridia; order TANB77; family CAG-508; genus CAG-492. The sequence continues at coordinate 6,234 of CANRGM010000057.1, read as the reverse complement.
GACAATTGTTATTTTCATCATATACAATATCTTCATACTTATGTTTTATGGTTCTTTTCTTATTTATATACAAACCTGCTTTTCCATTTTCAAAAGCTACAAGATAAATATCATCATTCTTATTTACATTAATTATTCTTTCTATCTGATTATATTTTGTTTTTAAAATTTCTTTTCCCTTATAATTTATGTAACCATATTTATAATCATTATTTGATTTTTTTCCAACAATAAAGCCTGATTTTTGATATTCATTTCCTTCTTCATAATAACCATCTGACTCAATAAAATCATACTTTGCTTTTATAATTGTTGCACCATTTATATTAATCACACCATACTTTCCATTCTTTTTGACTAATAATAAACCCTCTTTATAATCAAGTCCTGTTATTTCCTCATATTTTGCTTTCTCTATAATGTTTCCTTGAAAATCAATTAAACCATATTTATTATCTTTCTTATATTTTAAAACGCTTTTTTCGTATGGAATTTCATTATTTACAGGATTAATTCTTATAGCCTCTACAACTACAAATTGATATAAAATTTGCTCAGATTTTTCATTTAAAACTTTAATATTATATTGATTTTTTTCAGTATCATAATCATACATGCAAACAAACAAAGGCTTAGATGGATTAGGAATTTGAACTTCATCATATAGTGCTTGTACAACTACTTCGCCTGTTTTATTAATAACACCAAATTTATTATTTTCACTAAATACCATATAATTAATTTCATTCACTTCTTCTAACTGATAATTCATGTCTTTTTTATTTTTTAAATTTATAATTGTGATTACTATTATACTAATCGCAATAATTACAATTATACTAAATAAAGTAACTTTTTTCTTCATACATATCCAACTTTCTATATTTATTCTAAATATTTCAATATTTTATTAATTATATATTCCAAAAGCCTAATTTTACTATATATTTTGGCAATTTTCTTAATCCATTATATAAAGTATAATTTCATCTGTCAATGAAGAAGTACAAACTTTTATTTTTATTCTCCTCATTTTCATTTATTACTTTATTTGTTGATATATAATAAATATAATTTAAACTAAAATAAATTAAACATGACAATACAAAACAAGTGAATATTCTTCCTATTTTTGTGCACAACCACATCAATTTGTATAAATCACCTTCTTACTTTTATTTATATTTACAATTTTTTGTGAAATTTTTGGTAGATTAAAATATTTTACCAAGATTTGATTTTGTAATATACTTTTTTGATATAAATTTTTTCTGAATATTATTGTACCATAGGTTTGCCTTTTTGTAAATACTTTTTTACTTTTTGGGATGATAAGTTTGTAGTGGTTCACTGTGAATATAAAGAATAGTGAACCTAGCTACAAATATGTTTTCTAGTCATTTCCAAAAGATGTAACTTAGTAAACCCCACAACCTGAGTCTTAGCCCTATCCTTCTTCAAATTCTCTACTAACAAATCTTGCACAATCTCTTCATCCTTCTTACTATTCATATCAATATAATCAATAACAATTATTCCACCAATATCTCTTGCTCTGATTTGTTTTGCAATTTCAATAGTAGCCTCAGAATTAACTTTCAAAACTGTTTTTTCAATACTTTCTTTTCCGGTAAATTTTCCAGTATTAACATCAATTGCAGTTAAAGCCTCTGTTTTATCAATAGTGATAAATCCACCACAATTAAGCCATACCTTTCTATTTGATATCTTACTAATTTGCTTTTCTAAATCATATAAATCTAATATATTTTCTTTATCAATACATTTTACATCTACATCAATATTTTCGTTTTTGACAATTTCCAATATATTTTCATAATCATTTTCATTATTAACTATAATATTATCTAAGCATTGATTACCAATATCAATCAACAATCTTTTAATAATATTCCCTTTTTCAAATAACAAAGCTGGATTAAAACTATTTGTTTTCATTAAATCATCAGCTTTATTTTTCACCATCTCATATGTACTAATCAATGATTGTATATCTTCTTTTATTTGTTTTTCATCAGCATTTACAGCAGATGTTCTAATAATTACTCCATAATTTTTGATTTCCAAATCATTAACAATACTATTTAATCTTCTTATTTCATTTTTATTCTCGATTTTTTGTGAAATTGTTACAAATTCAGAATTAGGAATTAGAACCACAAATTTTCCTGCTATATTTAAATTAGTTGATACCTTAGCTCCTTTTTTATCTGTTTTATCTTTTTTTACTTCAACAATTAAAGGCATACCAACTTTCACATAATCTTTTATATTATATTTGTTTAAATCCTCATTTTTATTTCCGGTCTGATTACTTACTTTAGGAAGTATATCTTTGATATGTAAAAAAGCATTTTTACAATCTCCAATATCAACAAATGCAGCCTGCATTCCTGGTAGAATATCTGTAACTTTTCCTAAATAAATATTTCCTTCTAATCTTTCTAATTCTTTATTCTCTTCATATTTTTCCAATAGATTTCCATTTTCAACAACAACAATTACTCTTTTTTCTTCTGAACTATTTACTATAATTTCTTTCATTCAACACTCCTATATTTTCTACAATAATTTAAAACTAATTAAACTTATTCATAGCAATATCTACTCCATTTTTTAAAATTTCTTCTACTGATTCACTTGCAAGTTCAATACCATCCTGTAATACTTCATATTGTTCATCAGGAATATGGCCTAACACATAATTTATCAAATCTCCCTTAAATTCCGGACTACCTATTCCAACTCTTATACGAACAAAATCCTCCGAATTTAAAGAACTAACAACTGATTTCATGCCATTATGAGTCCCAGGTCCTCCACTTTTTCTAATTCTAATTTTTCCTGGTCTTGTATCTATATCATCATAAATAACTATAATATCCTTATTTTCTAATTTATAAAAATCCACAACCTCTTGAACCGCTTCTCCACTAAGATTCATATATGTTTGTGGTTTTAGCAAAATAACCTTTTCATCATTTATCATTCCCATTCCATATAAAGCTTTAAATTTTGATTTATTAACTTGAATATCAAATTTATCTGCAATTTTATTAATAACTTCAAATCCCATATTATGTCTTGTCCTAGCATAGTCATTTTCTGGATTTCCTAAACCTACTATTAAATACATAAAATCTAACTCCTTTTTATTGTTTAAATATTCTATCACACTATCGGACTTTTTACAAGACCTACTCATATTTCAAGCTTATCTTTTAAATAAACATTACTAATCAAACTAATCTCCTTGATAGCTTCATCTGATAACTCAAATGAAAATATCTTTTTGGCTGGTGCTGAAATAATATATCTTATAGCATCAACACTTGTAGCACATATACTAATTGCTGACTTATCAACTTTTCCACAATTTTTGCACTTATATCCATTATCACATATACTAAAAAAAGCAATATCATCATTTGAACCACAATTCACACATTGATTAACCTTAGGCATAAATCCTAATAAACACAATAAACGAATTCTAAAAACAGAAACTACTAATTCAAGATTCTTATCTGTTTCAGAAATAACATATAATGTGTTTAATAATAACTGCAGAATTTTATATGTGTTTTGATTTTCATATGTCACCTTATCTATAATTCTACAAATCTCAACTGCATAGTTTAACTTGTCCAAATCTGTTCTTAAATTATAAAAAATTTCTATAGTATCACATGAATTTATGTTATAACTATTGTTTCCCTTAAAAATTAAATATTCTCCAAAACAAAAAAATTGAGTTCCTGCCATAAGCAGGCTCTTTGGCCTTCTTGCTCCTTTTGCAGCACACCCAATTTTTCCATTTGGAGTTAATATTGTAACCATTTTATCAAAATCGCCCATTTTATTTTCTGATATCACTATACCCTTGGTCTTTATTATCCCCATATTCATTCACCTTTAAATATTCATTTATATTCAAGTCATTTTCTATATTTTTAATTGCTATAAATTCCATGAAAGTATCTATATTACCTGTATTTTTAAAAGTATTCCATGCTAATTGTTTTATCATATGCATACACCCCTTATCAATAAAGTTCTAAATTTGAATTTAGTCCAAATTTTACTTCATTGTTATCTTTTGCTTTTTTCACTTTTTTTATTCTTGATTAATAATAAACTAGTTTTTTATTTTTTACTTAAATTGTTTAAACAATATTATTTATTGTAATTTAAATTTTTTCACTAAATTATCATTATTTTGCCAGTCTTGCTTAACTTTAACCCAAATCTTTATATTAACTTTTGTATCTAACATTTTTTCTAAATCTTCTCTGGCATATGTTCCTATTTTCTTTAACATACTACCATTTTTTCCTATTATAATTCCCTTATGCGAATCTCTTAAGCAGTAAATAGTAGCATCTATATCATAAATTTTTTCTTTATTTTGTGTTTTTCTTGTTTTCATTTTTTCTGTTTCTACATAAATACCATGAGGGACTTCATCATCTAACAATTTTAAAGCTTTTTCCCTAATTGTTTCTTCTACTAATTGTCTTAATGTTTGGTCTGTATATTCATCTATATTATAATATGCAGGACCAGGTTTTAGGTTACTTTCTATTTCATCTAATATTATATCTAAATTCTTGTTTTTAATAACTGAAACTGGAATTACAGCTTGAAAATCATATTCATCTTTATATAAATCTATCAATTCAGCTATATGTTCTTTGGTAGTTAAATCGATTTTATTTATTACCAAGATAGTCTTTATTTTAGCTTCTTTTATCTTGTCTAAAATAATTCTATCTCCTTTGCCAATATTTTCAGATGTTGCATCTATAACAAATAATGTAACATCTACTTCATTTATAGCTCCAAAAGCTGTCTCAATCATTGTATTTCCTAGCTTTGTTTTAGGCTTATGAATACCTGGTGTATCTATGAAAATTATTTGTGAATTATCCCTATTTACTATAGCCCTTATTGCAGTTCTTGTAGTTTGTGGCTTATTGGTGATTGCTGCAACTTTTTCTTTAACTAAGCTATTTATTATACTTGATTTTCCAACATTTGTTCTACCAACCATAGATACAAACCCAGATTTAAATTCTTTTTCCATTTTTCTTCCTTGTGCAATAATATTTAGGTTTTTTAATATGGATTAACCTATAAACCCTATTTATTAATTAAGTGCATTCACTAAATACTGATTTTTATCTACATATATTTAATGTATTTAATATATTTTCTTCTTTTGCTCTCATCACTATCTTGTCTTGTTCTTCCATGTGATCATATCCCATCAAATGATAAAATCCATGAACTATCATATATGCGAACTCTCTTTCAAAGCTATGTCCATATTCATCGGCTTGTTGTTGTACTCTTTCAACAGAAATTACTATATCTCCTATAGCCTCTGGAATTTCATTTTTTCTTGACATTATCATTTCTTCAATTTCATATTTTTCAAACATTGGAAAAGATAATACATCTGTTTCTTTGTCTATTTTTCTAAATTCATTATTTATACTTCTTATTTCCTTAGGAGTAGTTAATGTTATACTCATATATAAATTTAAATCACAAAGTTTTTCTATTTCAAAACATTTGTCTACAACAATATTAATTATTTTTTCATACTCTTCATTTTCTTCAACATCTTTATATACTAATTCATAGTTTTTTTCCATATTATGCCACAACTTTCTTTTTTACATATTCTCCAGCTTTTGTAACACATTTATTAGGTAACTTTCTCATTACACCAAGTTCCACTAATTTATCTTTATAGAATTTTATTATTTTAAAATATTTATTTTCATTTCTTCTTACTTGTTTTAAATCATTTTTTATAAATAATATTTCTTTTTGTTTTTTGTATTCTTCCTTATTACTTGATTTTAAATTTGAAATTTCTTTGTATTCTTTCCAAAATGCTTTATATTCATTTCTGCTTTCAGGCTTGTCCCAATAAACTTTTGTAGAAAGAACTTTTAAGTTATACTCATCAATTAAATTCAATAATAAATTATATGCTTTTTCTCTTTTCTTAGCAATACGAGTATCTACTATTAAAGCTCTTGTATCTTTTAATAATTTTATATAACATTGTTCTGCAACCACTAATGGTAAACTATGTGTAAACAATTTTCTGCTTATTCCAAGTAAAATTATATTTTTATCTATTATTTCAGCTTGATCTAATTTTCCTACTGAATATTTTTCATATTTATCATATTCTTC
>CANRGM010000056.1 GCA_947630155.1 uncultured Clostridia bacterium | reverse complement strand
ATTTAAAAATGAAGAAGGGAAAACAGATTAATGAAAGAAGAATTTATAGAATTATTAAGAAGCACAAATAGAGAAGGAATGGAAGATTTGATTAATTTTATAGAAAAAACAGACTTTTTTATTGCTCCTGCTAGTACAAGATATCATGGAAACTATGAAGGTGGGCTATTAGAGCATAGTATGAAAGTATACGAAATATTAAAACATAAAGCTAAAAACAATGTTATGGATATGGAGTGGCAAGATGATACTCTAATAATAATAGGTCTTTTGCATGATATTTGTAAAGTCAATTTTTATAAAGTAGATTATAGAAATGCAAAAAATGAAAGAGGAGAGTGGGAAAAGGTTCCATATTATACTATAGATGATACTATACCATATGGACATGGCGAAAAATCAGTTATGATGCTTACAGAATATATAAAATTAACTCCAGAAGAAAAATATAGTATTCGTTGGCATATGGGATTTACAGAACCTAAGGAACAATATAGCACTATAAGTGCAGCATATAAAAGATATCCCCTTGCATTATTATTACATGAGGCAGACTTGGAATCTACATATTTCTATGATATTTAAAAGTCTTAAAAATAATAAAAGAGTTTTTTTATAAAATTATATAAAAATGTTAGACATTTTATATTTTTATGTGTATAATTAATTTATGAAATTGAAAGGTGGTGAAAGAATGAAGAAAACAGTAAAAAGCGTTTTATTAATGTTGGTTATGGCAGTTATGTTATTTGCTTTAACAGGATGTGGTGGAAATAAGTTAGTTGCTACTAGAGATGTAAGTGAAGATGATACTTTTGGAAATTACAAAGAAACAATAGAAGTAAAATTCAAAGATGATAAAGCTGACAAAATAACAATGACAATGGAATTTGAAGATAAAGAAAAAGCTGAGGCTATAGCAAGTGTTTATAAATTAGCTGGAGATGAACTTGAAGGTGTAGAAACTGAACAAAAAGGAAAGAAATTTATAATGACTATGTCTGCTGAAGCATTTGCTAATGAAGAAGGTTTTGATGAAAGTTTATCAAAGGATGATTTGAAAAAAGCTTTAGAAGAAGAAGGATATGAAGTAAAATAATTATTCTTACATAAAAAAGTGTTGCCTTTAGCAACACTTTTTTTAGATATGTAAGGATATTTTTTTCATTTTATTTGAATGCTTTGAGGTATCTAATCCGTTAGAAATAAAATAATAAAAATTGTATAAAACTATTTAAAAAAGTATGTGAAAATGATATAATATTTGAGAATATATTTTGAGAGTTAGTAGAGAAAGGAGTTTTAAAATCATGAATAAAAGTAAAAAAACAGTTACAATATTTGGAATAATTATTGGAATACTTGTAGTACTAGTTATAGCTGGAGTTCTCTATAATTGGTATACTAAGAAAAAAGAAAATGAAAAATCATTAAATACACCTGAAGGAGTAGTTGGAATATATGTAGACTATATAAATAATGGTCAGTATAATAATATTTATGGAATTTTGACAGATGATAGCAAAGCAAAAATTTCTGAAGAAGAGTTAGTTGAAAAATATAAAGATATATATGATACACTAAGTATATCAAGTGTAGAAGTAAGCAATATAAGAACTGAAAAGCTAGATACAGATAACTCTAATGTCACATATACTACTAAAATCAATTCAATATATGGAGAATTTAGTTTTGAAAATACTGTTTCATTAAAAAAACAAAATGACAAAAAATATTACATATCATGGGATTATGGCATAATATACCCGAATTTAACACAAACAGATAAAATCAGTATAGAAAAAGATTCTGCTAAAAGAGGTAGCCTTATAGATAGAAATGGAGTTTTACTTGCAGGAAGTGGATATATCTCATCAGTAGGTTTAGTACCAGGATGGATGAATGAAGAAACAAAAGCACAAGATATACAAAAAATAGCAGACTTGCTTGGTATGACTACAGACAACATAAATAAAAAATTAAGTGCATCATATGTTAAGTCAGATACATTTGTTGAATTAGCAACCATATCAAAACAAAAATTAACAGTTATTGATGGCTTAAATCAAATTGATGGGGTAAAAATTAAAGATATTTCATCAAGAGTATATCCTCTAGGAGAAAAAGCTGCACATCTAACAGGTTATGTACAAAAAGTAAATGCAGAAGAATTAGAAGCCAATAAAGAATATGATGAAAATACCTTAGTAGGTAGAACAGGTCTTGAAATAGTTTATGAAGATAGATTAAAAGGTCAAAATGGGTATAAAGTTAGTATTGTCGATGAAAGTGGAAAAAGCAAAAATGTGCTTATAAATAAAGAAAAAGTTGATGGTGAAAATATAAAATTAACTATAGATTCTGAGGTTCAACAAAAGGTATATGATCAATATGCTGGAGAAAATAGTGCAGAAGTAGTTATGAATCCTAAGACGGGCGAAATACTAGCTTTAGTAAGTACTCCATCATATGATCCAAATAGTTTTGTAATAGGAATGTCTTCACAAGAGTGGAATGAATTAAGTAATAATTCAAATAATCCGTTATATGCAAGATTTCTTAGAAGTTATGCACCTGGTTCATCATTCAAACCTGTAATTGGTGCAATAGCTTTACAAACAGGAACAATTACTGGAGATGAAGTATATGAAGCAAGTGGTACAAGCTGGCAAAAAGACAATTCATGGGGAACATATTTTATTACAACATTAAAAAATTATAGTGAACCAGCAAATCTATTAAATGCTTTAATTTATTCGGATAATATATTTTTTGCAAAAACAGCTCTTAAGATAGGAACAGAAAAATTAGAAGAACAATTAAAAAATATAGGATTTGAAAATAATATTAATTTTGAGATGAATCTTGCAAAATCTCAAATATCAAATGAAGGAAAATTTGTAAGCGAAGTACAATTAGCAGACAGTGGATATGGTCAAGGGCAAATTTTGATAAATCCAGTGCATTTTGCATCTATATATAGTTGCTTTGTAAATGATGGAAGTATGATAATGCCTTATTTGGAAATAAAGAGAAATGATACAACTGGAGAAGACACAACTGATGGAACTGAAAATAAAGTTACATATTTAAAAGAAAATGCATTTTCAAAAGAAGTTGTAGAGGAAATAAAAAGTGATTTAATTCAAACAATAGAAAATCCGAATGGAACAGCACATTCCGCTCAAATCCAAGGACTTACATTAGCTGGCAAAACGGGGACCGCAGAAACCAAATCTGAAAAAGGTGAAGATGCAAAGGAAATTGGCTGGTTTAATTGTTTTGTAGCAGATCCAAATAGTAATAATCAACTTTTAGTTGTAAGCATGGTAGAAAATGTTGAAAATAAAGGTGGAAGTGGATATGTTGTAAATAAAGTAAAAAAGATTTTTGAGGATATGAGATAAGTATATTTTTAGATTTATATTTAGTAGATTATAGGGAGGAATAAAGATGAGTGAAAAAATAACACCAATAACTATATTAACAGGTTATTTAGGTGCTGGAAAAACTACACTAATGAATCATTTATTAACAAATCAACAAGGCTATAAAGTTGCTGTAATTGTTAATGATATAGGTGAAGTAAATATTGATGCAAAATTAATTGCAGATGGTGGGTTTATACAAGAAGAAGATAAAGGTAATGTTGTGCCATTGTCTAATGGTTGTATTTGTTGCACATTAAAAGAAGATTTAATGCAACAAATTGTCGATATTTTAAAGACAAGAAAATTTGATTATATTTTAATTGAGGCAAGTGGAATTTGTGAACCATTACCAATAGCTCAGACGATTACCATGTTGGCAAATTCTTTGGAACAATCAGGATTACCAAAGATGTGTAGATTAGATAATGTTGTAACAGTTGTAGATAGTTTGCGTTTAGCTTCTGAATTTGGATGTGGTGAGAATTTAATAAAAGAAGATATTGATGAAGAAGATATAGAAAATCTTTTAATAGAACAAATAGAATTTTGTAATGTAATAGTTTTAAATAAAATAGATGAAGTTACACCTGAACAATTAAATACAGTAAAAGCGGTAATAAAAAAGCTTCAACCAACTGCTAAGATAATCGAAACAAATTATGCTAAAGTAGATGTGGAAGAAATAATGAATACAAATAATTTTGATTTTGAAGAAATTACAAGTTCTGCAGGTTGGATTAAAGAATTGGAAAATGATAATAATGAGGAACATGTAGAAGATGATGGAGATGAGCATGAACATGAGCATGAGCATGAAAATGAACATCATCATGAACATCACCATGAACATCATCATCATGATGAAGGAGAAGCAGAAGAATATGGAATTTCAACATTTGTTTACACTTCAAGAAAACCATTTGATGTAGCAAAATTTGAAAAATATGTAAATGAGAACTTCCCTAAAACAGTTATCAGATGTAAAGGTTTAGTATGGTTCAAGACTGATTATGATATGTCATATTTATTTGAACAAGCAGGAAAACAATTTAAATTATCAGAAACAGGATATTGGTTAGCATCAGCTCCAAAAGAGGATTTAGAACAAATCTTAGCAAATGAACCAGATGCTATGAAAGATTGGGATGATGAAGTTGGAGATAGAATGGTAAAGCTTGTTTTTATAGGTAAAGATATGGATAAAGAACAAATAATAGAAGATCTACATAAATTGACTATTGCTTAAAAAAGTGCTATAATATAAGTATTCAATATTTATTATTGATGTCGCGCGTTGGTCATATAATATTACATTAGAGGAGGAAACAAAATGATCACAACGAGAAGAGTGTTACTCACTACGAGTAACGAGGCCTTTATCAGAGAACTTGAGAAGTTCGAAGCAATCCAAAGGATTGAAGACTCCAATGACCGGAGTAACATCTGGGCGTTAAACAAAACCCCTGTAATGCTTACCAAGGAAGAGAGCTGTCATGTACCTAATTCAGTTGAAGTACCTTTTTTTGATATGTCAAAAAAAGAATCTCGTGAAGAGTTCACTGAATGGTGCTATATTCAGTCTTTTGAACCTGGTGAATATTGCACTGGACTGAGGATTGATACTCGGGTCGAAACCTGTGTTCTGTGTTCGATAATCGGGCACAAAGCGATTTCAAGGGATACCTTGATTTATAATCGCGAAACGAAAAAGGAGGATATGATCATCTACGAATCACCCAATTTTGTAGTGATTCCGGAACTGGGTTCAATAAAACCCGGCTTCCTAATGATTGTTCCCAAACAGCACAACTTTCTTTCAATTGCACAGCTTCCAAGCATGTATATGCGTGAGTATATGGAAGTTTGCGAAGATGTGGAAATGATTCTTAAGGGAGCTTTCGGTGATAAGTGTGTATTGGAACATAAACCTGTATCCTTTTTCGAACATGGTTCTGGTCCATCTGGTTTCACATCTCATGCAAAATCAATTGTGCACGCCCATGTGCATGTGGTAATTGATTTTGAACTGGACAAGAAATATCTGGATATGATCCAGATGAAACCCTGCCCTGACTTGTCTGTAGCTGCAGACACCCATTATTTCGCTTACAAGGTTGGTGCAAGAGGTAATAGACTTTGTTGTTATGATGACAATGTTTATGTACAGCGTCAGTATCCTAGGCAGATAATGGCCATTGAACAGGGATGTGCACCCGGACTCTACAATTGGAGAACTACACCGTTTACAGAAAATATTCATACAACCCTGTACTATATTTGGGATTTTCTGATTAAAAAGAAGGATATCTCATATAGAATTCAGGATAGAACAAGGTGTTTTAAAATTCCATTTGGAGAAAGGCTGACATCAATTGTTCCTGATTAGACCTAAAAAAAGCCAACAACTTAAATAAGTTGTTGGCTTTTTCATTATTTTATGATATTATATAAATATCAAACACAAGGAGGAAGTTTATGAAATTTATTTATACATGTGATATTCATGGTGATATCAATAAATATGAGAAATTATATCAAATTTTAAAAGAGAATAATATTAATAATTTAGTAATTGGTCGGAGATTTATTACCAAAAAAAGCAGACCTAAGAGCTCCTATTCAAAAAAGATTTATTAAAGGATATTTTCAAAAATATATGGAAAAATTGAATTCTGAAAATATTAGATTTATAGCTACTTTGGGAAATGATGATTTAGAAATAGTAGAACCAGATTATTTAGAAATGATATCAAAATACGAAAATATTTACAATATTGATGGGAAGAAATTAGACATAGAAAATACAAGTTTTATAGGTCTTTCTAAAGTATTAGATACACCATTTTTTAGAAAAGATAGAATTGTAGTTGAAAAAGGACAAGAAATGCCAGAACAATTGAAAGAAATAGTATATATTAATAAATGTCAAGAACCACTAACAATTGATGAATGGAGAGAATATAGAAAAAATAATGTTCCTTATATGGAACAGGAGCTTGAAAATTTACCAAAACCAACAGAAGGATATAAGGGAATTTATATTTTTCATGATCCACCATTTGGTATAGGTCTAGATAATTGCAAAACAGGAGATAAAGTTGGATCTAAAGCTATGGCACAATTTATAAAAAATAGCAATGCATATATGTCATTACATGGTCATATACATGAATCTCCAAAAATGAGTGGAAATTGGTATGCAAAACTTGGTGAAACTATATGTATTCAACCAGGACAAAGTGAAGGTGGAA
>CANRGM010000055.1 GCA_947630155.1 uncultured Clostridia bacterium | reverse complement strand
AATGTTAATAGCTCTTTAGCTTCTTCATCTGTTTGAGCTGTTGTAACAAATATTATATCCATACCTCTAATCTTGTCGATTTTGTCATATTCAATTTCTGGGAATATTAATTGTTCTTTAACACCCATTGAGTAATTTCCTCTTCCGTCAAAAGAATTAGCAGAAACACCTCTAAAATCTCTTACTCTTGGAAGTGCTACATTAAATAGTTTGTATGCGAAATCATACATTTTTCCTTTTCTTAAAGTAACTTTACATCCAATGTTAACTCCTTCTCTTAACTTAAATGCAGCTATAGCTTTTTTAGATTTTGTTATAATTGGCTTTTGTCCAGTGATTATACTTAAATCATTTACTGCATTTTCTAATGATTTAGGATTTTCTTTAGTGTCTCCTAAACCTATATTTATAACTATTTTATCTAATTTTGGAACCTGCATAACTGATGTATAATTAAATTTTTTCATCATTGCTGGTATAACTTCTTTTTCATATTGTTCTCTTAATTTTTCCATAAGTCTTCAATAGACCTCCTTTCTTATTTTATTTTTGTACCACATTTTTTGCACACGCGTACTTTATTCTCTTTATCCATTTCAAAACCTATTCTTGTTGGTTTACCACATTTTGGGCATACAACATTTAACTTACTTGCATGAATTGGAAATTCTGATACTATAATTCCGCTTTCATCACCTTGTCTTCTAGCTTTAACATGTTTTGTTTTTTGATTAACGCCTTTAACAAGTACTTTTTGTGTTTTTGGTAATACTTCTAAAACTTCTCCAGTTTTACCTTTATCATTTCCTGATAAAACTTTAACTGTATCGCCTTTTTTTATTTTTAACATTATTTTTTTCACCTCTTTATTAGAAAATTTGCTTTGATTCCTCACCGAAACTCTTTTCTAGTCGGTAATACAAAAATTTTTTGAAAATTTGTATCTTTAATCTAAAATTTATATAGATTAAAGAACTTCTGGAGCTAATGATAAGATTTTCATATAATTTTTATCTCTTAATTCTCTAGCTATAGGTCCAAATATACGAGTTCCTCTTGGAGTACCATCTTCTTTTAATATAACAGCAGCATTTTCATCAAATCTTATATAAGAACCATCTGCTCTTTTTGTAGGTTTTACAGTTCTTACTACAACTGCTTTTACTACATCACCTTTCTTAACAACGCCACCTGGTGTAGCTGTTTTAACAGAAGCAACTATTACATCTCCAATTTTTGCATATTTTCTATAAGAACCACCTAAACATCTAATAACCATTATCTCTTTAGCACCTGTATTATCAGCTACTTTCAATATTGATTGTTGTTGTACCATTTAGTAATTCCCTCCTTTTATAAATCATTTTATACTCTTAGATTAATTATTTTATTATTGCCTTTTCAACTATTTCAACTACTCTCCATCTTTTATCTTTTGATAGAGGTCTTGTTTCCATAACTTTTACTTTATCTCCAACTTGGCATTCATTGTTCTCATCATGAGCTTTTAGTTTATATGTTCTTTTTTGGATTTTACTGTATATTTTGTGTTTAACATTTGTTTCAACAGCTACAACTACTGTTTTATCCATTTTGTTAGAAACAACTGTACCAACCATTACTTTACGAAGATTTCTTTCTTCCATGTTACAATCTCCTTTCTTAGAATTGTTTGACATTTAGATTACAATATTTTTAAAATATATTGCATTTTGACATACTTATAATTAATTATTTTCAGCTATTTCTCTACTTCTTAATTCAGTTTTTACTCTAGCTATGTCTCTTCTTACCTCTCTAATTTTCATAGGATTATCTAAACCATTTGTTTTTGATGAAAATCTTAATTTGAATAACTCTGATTTTAGTTCTCCTAATTCTTTTTCTAGATCAGATGAAGACATTTCTCTAATTTTATTTATTTTCATCATTATCACCACCTAATTCAGATTCCTTTTTTACAAATTTAGTTTTAACAGCTAATTTATTAGCTCCTAATCTTAAAGCTTCTCTTGCAGTTTCTTCTGGAACACCTGCAATTTCAAACATTACTCTACCTGGTTTAACAACTGCAACCCAGTAAGTAACAGCACCTTTACCTTTACCCATACGAGTACCGATACCTTTATTTGTTATTGGTTTGTCTGGAAATATTTTTATCCAAACTTTACCACCTCTTTTGATATAACGAGTCATAGCAACACGGGCAGCTTCTATTTGATTAGAAGTAATTAACCCTCCTTCAATTGCTTGAATACCATATTCTCCATCAGTAACTTTATTACCTCTTGTTGCTTTACCTCTCATTCTACCTTTTTGTTGTTTTCTATATTTTGTTCTATTTGGCATTAATGGCATTATTTTTCTCCTCCTTCCACTGTTGCTTTTTTAGCTGGAAGAACTTCTCCTTTATATATCCAAACTTTAACACCTATTTTTCCATATGTTGTATCTGCTTCAGCAAATCCATAATCAATATCAGCTCTTAAAGTTTGAAGTGGAATTGTACCTTCTTTATAAAATTCAGTTCTAGCCATGTCTGCTCCACCTAGTCTTCCAGATACAGCAGTTTTAATTCCTAAAGCACCTGCTTTCATAGTTTTTTGCATACATTGTTTCATTGCTCTTCTGAATGAAATTCTTCTTTCTAATTGTCCTGCTATGTTTTCTGCAACTAATTGTGCATCTACATCAACATTTTTCACCTCAATGATATTTAAATTAACTTCTTTATTTATCATTTTTTCTAATTCATTTTTTAATGTTTCAGCATAATTTCCACCTTTACCAATTACTAAACCTGGTTTTGCTGTATAAACATTAACTCTAACAAATTTAGCAGTTCTTTCAATTTCAATTTTTGAAATTCCACTAATATATAATTTCTTTTTTACATATTTACGAATTTTGTTATCTTCTACTAGATAATCTCCAAAATTTTTGGCATCTGCATACCATTTTGAACTCCAATCCTTAATAACGCCAACTCTTAATCCATGTGGATCCATTTTTTGTCCCATGTTAATTATTCCTCCTTTCCATTACGCTCTTTCTCTTAATACTATTGTAATATGACTTGTTCTTTTTCTAATTCTAACAGCTGAACCTTTTGCTGCTGGTCTAATTCTTTTCATTGTTGGACCTTGATTTGCATAAATTTCAGCTATATATAATTTATTAGATGCCATATTATGATTGTTTTCAGCATTTGCGATTGCTGACTTTAATAATTTCTCTAATATCTCAGATGCAGCTTTAGGTGTGAATTTAACTATTGCTAAAGCTTCTTTAACATCTTTTCCTCTTATTAAATCTGCTACTATTTTAACTTTTCTAGCTGAAATTCTAGCATTTTTAAGAGTTGCTACTGCTTCTGGAACGATAACTTCTTGCATTTCTTCCACTTTATTTACCTCCTTATTTATTTAAGAAATTTTATTTTTTGGTTGTTTTATCTCCTGCGTGTCCTCTATATGTTCTTGTAGGAGCAAATTCTCCTAATTTATGTCCTATCATTTCTTCTGATATATAAACAGGTACATGTTTTCTACCATCATGAACAGCTATTGTGTGTCCAACCATTTGTGGATATATAGTAGAAGCTCTTGACCATGTTTTTAGAACTGTTTTTTCTCCAGTTTCATTCATTGCTTCTATTCTCTTTAATAATTTTGGAGCAACGAAAGGCATTTTCTTACTTGATCTTGACATAATTTCTTTTTCCCTCCTTAATTTAGCTTATCTTTACTTCGATTCTACAACTTAAACTTAATATAAAATTGTAGAAAACATTAATATAAGTAATTTATTTTCTTCTCTTAACAATAAATTTATCAGATTGTTTATTTTTCTTTCTTGTTTTATATCCAAGTGCTGGTTTACCCCAAGGAGTCATTGGACCTGCGTGTCCTACAGGTGCTCTACCTTCACCACCACCATGAGGGTGATCATTAGGGTTCATTACAGAACCTCTAACTTCAGGTCTTTTACCTAAATGTCTTGTTCTTCCTGCTTTTCCTAATTTAACATTTTCATGGTCTGAATTTCCTACAGTTCCTATTGTAGCTCTACATACAGCCATTATTAATCTCATTTCTCCAGATGGTAATCTAACATGAGCATATTTTCCCTCTTTAGCCATTAATTGAGCCTCTTGACCAGCTGCTCTAACTAATTTTCCACCTTGACCTGGATTTAATTCGATATTATGAATCATAGTACCTACTGGAATGTTTTCAATTTTCATGCAATTTCCTGGTTTGATATCAGCTTTTTCTCCTGATACTACTTTATCTCCATCTTTTAATCCGATTGGAGCTAAAATATATGATTTTGTTCCATCTTCATATTCTATTAATGCGATATTTGCACTTCTGTTTGGATCATATTCGATTCCTATAACAGTTGCAGGCATATCATCTTTTCTTCTTTTAAAATCTACTAATCTGTATTTTTGTCTGTTTCCTCCACCTTGATGTCTAACAGTGATTCTACCATATGAGTTTCTTCCTGCATTTTTCTTTTTTGTTGTTAATAAAGATTTTTCAGGAGTTGATTTTGTGATTTCATCAAATGTAGAAACTGTCATATTTCTTAGTGATGGAGTTGTTGGTCTAAAATGTTTCATTCCCATTTTTTATTCTCTCCTTTAATATTTTTTGATAGATTTTTTCCTGCTCTATCTGCAGATATTTTTTATCCGGGTTATTTCTCGATAGGATTTATCTTTCTAGCTCATCCTCATTTTTCTTTACATCATCGGATTCATGAATTATCTTCATGGCTCTTTCCATTATCTTTTCTGTTGGAAATATAGAGCTAAATGTATACATTTTCTGAGCCTTCTCTATTTCGCTTTTTGTTGGTTGTCTTAATAATCCATCTCGACTTCCTGTTTTATCAGTAAAATCCGGTTTGGATTCTTCTTTTTGATTATATGATTTTTCACCAAATAACTTTTTGAATAACCCCATGACTATGCACCCATAAATTCTTCAATAGAATCTTTATATTTCTTAGAAACTTTTTTAACTTTTCCACCTTCAGCAAGATATGTTTCTTCAGATGGGTTTGTATCTATAGTAACTATAGCCTTTTTCCAATCTGGTGTTTTTCCAACATTTCTTCCTACTCTTCTTGTTTTTCCGCTAACATTAATTGTATTAACTTTTAAAACTTTAACTTCAAATAATTTTTCTACAGCTTTAGCTATATCAACTTTTGTAGCTTTTTTATTTACTTTGAAAGTGTATTTACCTTCTTGTAATCCATCATTACTCTTTTCAGTAACTACTGGAGCAATTATAATATCTTCTGGCATCATTATGCATACACCTCCTCTAATTTTTTAACAGTATCTAAAGTTACTACTAAGTTTTTGTATTTTAATAAATCATAAACATTTATTGTATTTACTAAAGATGTTTTAACACCTTCAATATTTCTAGCTGATTTTTGAACATTTTCATTCTTTTCTGGTAATAAAATTAATGATTTTCCTTCAACTTTTAAGTTGTTTAATGCATTTACCATTTGTTTTGTTTTAATTTCATTGAATGCAAATGTATCTACAACTGTTAATTCATTTTCTAATACTTTAGAACTTAATAAAGATCTTATTGCTAATCTCTTTTCTTTTTTATTAACTGTATATTTGTATGAACGAGGTTTTGGACCTAAAGCTATACCACCTTTTATCCATTGTGGAGCTCTTATACTTCCTTGTCTTGCTCTACCTGTTCTTTTTTGTCTCCATGGTTTTCTACCACCACCACGAACTTCTGCTCTTGTTTTTGTGCTTTGAGTACCTTGTCTTTGATTAGCTAAATAGTTAACTAATACACTATGTACTACAGCTTCGTTTGGTTCAATTCCAAATACTTCTTCTTTCAAATCTACACTTGAAACTTTTTTACCTTCAACATTATATACGTCTATACTAGGCATTTCTTAATCCTCCTTCCTTATGCTTTTACACTTTTTCTAATTTTTAGTATTGCACCTTTAGCTCCTGGTACACTACCTTTTATTAATAATACATTTTTGTCCATATCAACTTTTACAACATCTAAATTTTGTATTGTAACTGTAACTCTTCCCATATGTCCTGGTAATTTTTTACCTTTGAAAACTCTACCTGGAGTTGATGTTGGTCCCATTGAGCCTGGTCTTCTATGATACATAGAACCATGACCCATAGGTCCTCTTGATTGTCCATGACGTTTAATAACACCTTGGAATCCTTTTCCTTTTGTTGTTCCTTGAACATCAATCTTATCTCCGATTTCAAAGCTGTCAGCTTTAATTTCTGTTCCAACTGCTACATCTTCAAAATCATCTACTCTAAATTCTCTTAGATGTTTTTTAGGAGCAATATTTGCTTTTGCAAAATGTCCTTTTTCTGGTTTATTAATTTTAGATTCCTTTACATCTCCGAATCCTAATTGGATAGCATTGTATCCATCTGTTTCAACTGTTTTTACTTGTGCTACTACACAAGGACCAGCTTCAATAACTGTTACTGGAATAACTTTTCCTTGTTCATCAAATATTTGTGTCATTCCAACTTTCTTTCCTATAATTGTTTTCATTTCAAATTTCCTCCTAACTATTGGCTGATAATCTTTCAATCAGCTTGGTTTTGATTTGCTTTCTTAAATCTTTATATACTAATTTACACACATTTATATATAAATTTCTCCATTACATATAAGCTTATATTTATAAGAAAACATTTTGAACTTTAAAGTTATAGTTCTAACTAATAATCTTATTCATTTATCTTTTGATAAGCTTAAAAAGCTAAATTAAAGATTATAATTTGATTTCAATATCTACACCTGCAGGTAATTCAACTTTCATTAAAGTATCTACAGTTTTTTGTGTTGGATAAAGAATATCTATAACTCTTTTATGTGTTCTCATTTCAAATTGTTCTCTTGAATCTTTGT
>CANRGM010000054.1 GCA_947630155.1 uncultured Clostridia bacterium | reverse complement strand
GTGGAAAAAATTCTAAAAAGTATTGATTTTAATCAAATAATTTTGTATAATAACAATTATGTTAAATGAATTAAAAGGAGTGTTTGTAAATGAAGAAAACTAAGATAATTTGTAGCATTGGACCAGCTAGTAACAAACCTGAAATAATGGCACAAATGGTTCAAAATGGAATGAATATCGCAAGATTAAACTTTTCACACGCTGATGATCAAGAAAAACAACAATTCCAAGATTGCGTTCGTGAAGTAAGAAAAATGACAGGAAAAAATGTATCAATATTATGGGATACAAAAGGACCAGAACTTCGTGGTGGAGTAATGGTTGAAGAAGGTGCTGACCTTATCGAAGGAAATACAATTCGTATTGTTAAAGATGATGTTATAGGTAATGCAGAGAGAATAACTATTAATCATCCACAAGTTATAGATAGTTTAGAGGTTAATGATGAGGTTTGGTTAGAAAATGCTAAAATGAAAGTTGTAGTAATTTCTAAAGAATCTGATGGTGTTACATGTAAGATAACACAAGGTGGACATTTAGGAAGCAGAAAGAGTTTCATTATTCCTGGTAAACCTTTAGATATTCCATATATTTCTGAAAAAGATAAAGAAGATATTAAATATTCATGTGAACATGGTGGAGAATATCTTGCTATTTCTTTTGTTTCTTGCAAAGAGAACATTATGGAAGTAAAAGAATTGTTAAAACAATATGGTAGAGAAGACTTTAAAATTATTTGTAAAGTTGAAAGTGTTGTTGGTGTTCAAAATATTAAAGAAATTTTTGAAAATTCAGATGGTGTTATGATTGGTCGTGGAGATTTAGGTTCAGAAGTTCCACCAGAAGAAATTCCAGCACTTCAAAAAATAATTATTAAAACAGCTCGTGAGATGGGTAAAATAGTTATTGTTGCTACAGAAATGTTAGAGACAATGATGGAAAATAATAGACCAAAGAGAGCTGAAACAGCTGATATTGCAAATGCTGTATTTGATGGAACAGATGCTGTTATGTTATCTGGAGAAACTACAGTTGGTAAACATCCAATTGAAACTGTAGCTGCTATGGCAAGAACATGTGAAGTTTCAGAAAAATATGCTGATTTTACTGGAAAATTTGCTTTACCTACAAATCCTGATGAGAATGAGTGTATAGCTTTAGCATCTAGTGCAATTAATTGTGCTAAAATAATGGATGCTAAGTTGATAGTAGTTGAAACACTTACAGGTAGAACAGCTAGAATTTTAAGTAATTTAAAACCTAATGTTCCAATTATAGCAATTTGTGATAATGAGAAAACAGGAAGAAAAATTGGTTTAAATTATGCTGTATATCCAGTTATAATGGAAAGAGCTACTTCAGTTGAAAAGTTCTTAGCTGATGCTAGAAAAAGTGCTATTGAATTTGCTGAAAAAGAGGGTATTAGCTTAGTTAAAGGTGATAAAATTTTAATTACAGCAGGATTCACAAAGGGTGAAGTTAGTTCTAGAGGATATGTAAGTACTAATTTGATGAAAATTGAGGAAATTTAATTTCTTGCATGAAGCACAAGGTGCATAGTTTGGCAAGATTTATTAAAAGGTGTAAAAGGGACTATTAAGAAACTAAAACATTTTAGGTTTCTTAATAGCCTCTTTTTCCATTTAATGAAGCAATTCAGCGGGTCTGCGGAATGTAGTATATATACTCATATTTTATATAACTATTTAATTTAATGGCTTATTTCAAAAGTAATAAATAGTATCTTAAAATATAGAATAAATTGGTAAAAATTGCATAAACTATACTATAATTTTTTTTAGGAGAGAATGTATGGGTTATGAATATGTAAAAGAAAGTAATGATATTAAGGATAAGAGCGATAGAGAAAAGAAGGTTGAATTAATAGTTAATATTATAAAAACAAGAAATGATTTGGAGAATGCAAGAAATAATTATGAATTTGCTGAGGGTAATTTGATTGACTATTTTTTATATGAAATTAAGGCTAATCAGGCAAAATTGGATTATTTGTTGTGTAAGGCTAAAAAAGTTGGGATTGAATTGGATATAATTGGGTCTTGTTATATGAAGTTTAGGAATGTTATATAGTGTACACATTTTTGGGAAAAGCTTTCCCGAGTTACATATAGAGGTAGGGTGATGTGAATATGAGTGTTAATACGGCTATTATTTATTTGGCTTGTTTGGTTATTTTGTTTATTGTGGGGAAGATTTTTTATTTGCCGTTGAGACATATATTTAAGTTGTTGTTGAATTCTATTTTAGGTGGTTTTTTGATTTACATAGTTAATGTTGTGGGGGCTTCTTTTGGGTTTCATATTGGTTTGAATTGGGGTACAGCTTTATTTTCTGGACTTTTGGGAGTGCCGGGGGTTGTTGTGCTTGTGTTGGTTAAGGCGTTTATTTTAGGGTGAGTGACCGAGAGAAAAAAGCAGTAGAAATTATGTAAAAGTGAGTATATATATTACATTCCGCAGGCTTGCTGGCTTGACTCATTAAAAGGTAAAAGGGACTTTGAGAAAATTAAAATGTTTTAATTTCTTAATAGTCCCTTTTACATCTTTTAATAAGTCTCGCCAAACTGCGCGCCTTGTGCTCCATTGTAATATATATACTCACTTTTACATAATTCCTACTGCTTTTTTCTCCGAGCAAATGTGTAGTTTGAAGTTTTTATTCTACGGTTACAGATTTAGCTAGATTTCTTGGTTTATCAACATCTAAGCCTTTGTTTTTTGAAATGTAGTAGGCTAGAAGTTGTAGGGGAATTACTGATAGGATAGGGGAGATGAGTGGGTTTGTTTCTGGAATTTTGTATATATAGTCAAAATTCGTATTTTCTAAATCTTGGTTTGTGATGACCATAGTTTTGGCTCCTCTTGTAATTACCTCTTGTATGTTACTAATAGATTTTTTTGCTAGAGATGGGTCTGTAAGGATGCTTATAACATGTATGCCATTTTCAATTAATGCAATAGGCCCATGTTTTAATTCGCCTGATGCATATGCTTCTGAGTGGATGTAGGAAATTTCTTTTAATTTTAATGATCCTTCCAATGCTACTGTTTGGTCAACTCCTCTTCCTAGGAAAAACATGTCTTTTTGTGTATATGCTTCATCTGCAAATTTCTTTATTAATGATGTGTCTTCTAATATCATAGATATTTTTTTAGGTAAATCTAGAATATCTTTTTTTATGTTATCTAATTTTATTGTTTGACCATCTGAATTTATTGTGATGTCAGCATTATCATATCCTAATAATTCAGAAAAATGTATTGCTAATACAGCAAATAGTACAACTTGAGAAGTGTATGCTTTAGTAGATGCTACTGCTATTTCAGGTCCTGCATGTGTATAAATTGTGTAATCTGCTTCTCTTGTAATTGAGCTTCCTATAACATTAGATATAGCAAGTGTTTTAGCACCTTTTGATTTTGCTAGTTTTAGTGCAGCAATTGTATCTGCTGTTTCTCCTGATTGACTTACATATATACATAATGTTTTGTCATCTATAATAGGGTCTCTGTATCTGAATTCAGATGCTATATCTACTTCGGTAGGGATTTTGCATAATTTCTCTAATAAAATTTTTCCTACTAATCCGGCATGCATTGCTGTTCCGCAGGCAACGATGAAAATTTTGTTTATGCTTTTTAGGTATTCAGAAGTAATTTGCAAATCATCAAAATTACATGATTCATTTAATTTTAATCTGGAACCTATTGTTTCTCTAACAGAGTTTGGTTGCTCAAAAATTTCTTTTAACATAAAATCTTCATATCCATTTTTTTCAGCAGATGATGCATCCCATTCAATATTTTTTATTTCTTTTGTGTAGTTTTCTAAATCCTTGTTATAAAAAGAAATAGAGTCTTTTGTTATAACAGCAAATTCATTGTCATCTAATAAGTAGAAGTCTTTTGTGTAAGTTAATAATGCTGGAATATCTGATGCAATAAAGTTTTCATCTGATTTAGTTCCTATAACTAATGGACTATCTTTTCTTGCAACAATAATTGTATCTGGCATAAGTGGTGAGATGACTTCTATTGCGTAACTTCCTTTTAAGTCATTAGTTGCTTTTACAACAGCTTCTAAGATTTTATCTGTATTATTAATATCTGTATTTTTACTTATATTTTTAAAATAGTAATGAATTAAATTAGGAATAACTTCAGTATCTGTTTGTGAATAAAATGTGTATCCATTGTCAGTAAGAAAGCTTCTTAATTCATTGTAATTTTCTATGATTCCATTGTGAACTACAGTAAATGTATTACTATTATCCATATGGGGATGAGAGTTTTCTTGTGATGGTTTTCCATGTGTAGCCCATCTTGTATGAGCAATTCCATAGGTACCTTGTAATTCATTGTATCCATCTAAATCTAATATATTTTTTACTCTTCCTTTGTCTTTCATAATTTTTATTTCATTGTTTTCTAATGTGGCAATTCCAGCTGAGTCATAGCCTCTATATTCTAGGGCTAATAATCCATTTATTAATATATTATTAGCTTGTTTATTGCCTACATATCCTATAATTCCACACATAAATTATCCTCCTAAAATTAATTTTAATTAATTATAAAAGGTACAATTAATAGACTTACATAATAGCAATTTTGTTTCTAATATTTCTATTAGGTTTTGTATGCTATTTCTGACAGTAAGTATGCCATAGGATTATCCGCCGAGTATTTCGATAAATCCTATCCTCGTCAACAAACTTGTGGTAGAAATATGTAATAATTTCATGTTTTTGTTTGTCCTGGCGCTATAATTTAATAATAAACTCCTTTCTTGTAAAATTTTGTAACTTTTATAATTATAGTATTATATTATTATAAGTATGAAAAATGTGCAAGGTTTTGTAAATAAAACTTTGTAAAAGTTACTGTTTAATGCTTTTTTACAACAGTCCGCCGGAAATTGGTAGTAAGAGTGGAGATGTGGATATATATTGTTTTAAAAATGTTTCCCAACAGCGCACAGAGAGTAATAATTCCTAAGCGTGAGAGACGGATTACTGTATGGCTGTGAGGTAGTTTATAGTCGTGGTTAAAGTTTGTGGTAGTCTGGGGAATTATAACTCTCTGTAGCTAGCCGGTCCCCACTTAAGCCACATTTTTAAAACAATATATATCCACATCTCCACTCTTACTACCAATTTCCGGCTACTCAAAAGACGAAAAGTGGTAAACTGTAACTGTGGTTATGATAAATTTTATAAAAAGTTCTTTATTTATTATGTTATAATTGATATAATAATTTAAATAACAACAAAAACTACGGAGGTTATAATGTTTGATATAGAAGCGGAACTAAAAAAGTTGCCTAACAAACCTGGTGTATATATAATGCATGACAAAGATGACAAAATAATTTATGTTGGTAAAGCAATTTCATTGAAAAATAGGGTTAGGCAATATTTTAGGAAGAACAATAAAACTAAAAGAATAGAAAATATGGTTTCATTGATTGATCATTTTGAATATATTGTGACAGATAATGAGGCAGAGGCTTTGATTTTAGAGTGTAATCTAATAAAAAAGAATATGCCTAAATTTAATGTGCTTTTAAAAGATGATAAAACTTATCCATACATAAAGGTAAATGTTCAAGCTGATTATCCTGATGTGTATGTTACTAGAAGAATTTTAAATGATGGTGCTAAATATTTTGGCCCATATGCAAATAGTGGTGCTGCAAAAGAGATGGTGGATTTCATAAAGGAAAAGTTTAAAATTAGGCAGTGTAGAAGTTTTAAGTATAAGGATAGACCATGTTTGAATTATCAAATAAAAAAGTGTTTTGCTCCATGTATGGGGTATATAAGTAAAGAGGAATATAGGAAGCAGATTAATGAGATTATTAGCATTTTGGAAGGGAAAATTGATAAACTTGTTAAGGATTTAGAACAAGAGATGCAGGAAGAATCAAGCAAAATGAATTTTGAAAAGGCTGCATATATTAGAGATAAAATAATTGCTATTCAAAGGATTTCAGCAAAACAAAAGGTTTCTAATATTAATGAGAATGATATAGATGTAATTGGAATTGCTAGAAATGATTTTGAAATTTGTATAGAGGTTTTTTTCGTAAGAAAAAGTAAAATGATAGGGAGAGAGCATTATTTTTATAAAGAGCTATTAGATGAATCAAATTCTGATATTATTTTGGATTTTATAAAACAATATTATATTGGTAGGGAGATTCTTCCTAGTAAAATAATGGTTAAATATGATATTGAAGATAAGGATTTAATTGAGTTATTGCTGACACAACAGGGAAATAAGAAAGTTGAGATTAAGACTCCGCAAAAAGGCGAAAAGTTGAGATTGGTTGAAATGGCTGAAAATAATGCTAAAATCACACTTGATAATAAAGAAAGAGATAGCTATAGTGTTGTTAATGAAATAAAAGATGTGTTAGGCTTAGAAAAAGCACCAAGAAAGATTGAAACATTTGATATTTCTAATATTTCTGGAGAATTTATGGTAGCCGGAATGAGTGTTATGTTAGATGGAATTATTAGGAAAAAGATGGCTAGAAGGTTTAAGATAAAAACTGTTTTTGGACAAGATGATCCTAGATGTATGAATGAGGTAATAACTAGAAGGTTAAAACAATCTATTAATAATCCAGAAGGTGGTTTTGGAAAACTTCCTGATTTGATTTTTGTTGATGGTGGTATAACTCAAATACATGCTGCACAGCAGGCTATTAGAGATTTAGGCTTGAATATTTTAGTTTATGGAATGGTTAAAAATGATAAGCATCAAACTAGAGCTTTGATTAATGATGAAAAACATGAATATGAAATTTCTGAAAAGTTAAAAAATACTATAACTTTATTTCAGGATTCTGTGCATGATACTGCAATTGGGTATCATAGAAAATTAAGGGATAAGGCTATTACTAAATCTGCTTTAGATGATATAAAGGGAATAGGTAGTATGAAAAAGGC
>CANRGM010000053.1 GCA_947630155.1 uncultured Clostridia bacterium | reverse complement strand
AAAAATGTATATAAACTTAATCATTTAAAAGGTGTAATAACATAAAAAATAATGTTAAATTTATTTGTCAAGTGAAAAGTTAAATATGATTGAAACTTATTTTTAAAAAATTCGAAATAGTACTTGAAAAATATAGTCATATAGCTTAGAATAGATAAGTATAAAAATGAAAAAGGAGAAAATTGATGGCTGATAAATTAATTATTGTGGAATCACCTGCTAAGGCAAATACAATAAAAAAATTTTTAGGTGGAAGTACCAAAGTACTTGCATCAATGGGACATATAAGAGATTTACCTAAATCTAAACTAGGGGTAAATACCGAAAATGATTTTGAACCTGAATACATTAATATTCGTGGAAAAGGAGATTTGATCAAACAATTAAAAAAAGAAGCAAAAATTGCAAAAAAAGTATATCTTGCAACTGACCCTGACCGTGAAGGAGAAGCAATTGCATGGCATTTAGCTCATATTTTAGAAATACCAGAGGATAGTGTTTGTAGAGTTACTTTTAATGAAATAACAAAAGAAACAGTTCAAAGTTCTATAAAAGAGCCAAGAAAAATAGATATGAATTTAACTGATGCTCAACAAGCTCGTAGAGTATTAGATAGGATAGTTGGATACAAAATAAGTCCTTTATTATGGAAAAAAGTAAAAAAAGGCTTATCTGCTGGTAGAGTTCAATCTGTAGCAGTTAAATTGATTTGTGATAGAGAAAAAGAAATAGAAGAATTTAACCCAGAGGAATATTGGAATATATATGCAAGTTTAAAAGATAATAAATCTAAAAAAGCTTTTGACGCAAAATTTTATGGAATTAATGACAAGAAACTAGAAATTCATTCTCAAGAAGAAGTTGATAAAATTTTAGCAGAAATAAAGGATGGAGAATACATAGTAAAAAATATAAAGAAGGCAGAGAAAAAGAAAAATCCGGCACCACCATTTACAACAAGTACAATGCAACAAGAGGCTTCAAGGAAATTGAATTTTACTTTAAAAAGGACAATGAGTATAGCTCAAGGGTTATATGAAGGTGTTCGTGTACCAGAAAAGGGAACAGTTGGTTTGATTACATATATGAGAACTGATTCAACAAGAATATCTGATGAGGCAAGGAAGGCAGCCAAAAAATATATAGAAGCTAATTATGGTGTGAAATATTATGAAAACAGATTTTATAAAACAAAACAAAATGCACAAGATGCTCATGAGGCAATAAGACCAACATATGTAGAATTAAGCCCTGACAAAGTTAAAAATTCACTTACTCCAGAACAATATAAATTGTATAATTTAATTTATAACAGATTTATTGCAAGCCAAATGGCAACTGCGATTTATGATACAACTGCTGTTGATATAGATGTAAATAATTATATATTCAAAGCAAATGGTCAAACACTAAAGTTTAAAGGATTTATGACTTTATATGTGGAGGATGAAGATAATAATAAGGATAATGACGAGATTATAACATTGCCAGATTTAGAAATAAATCAAAAACTTGATGTAAAGAAGATAGAACCAAAACAAAGTTTTACTGAACCACCTGCTAGGTATACAGAAGCTAGTCTAGTTAAAAGCCTAGAAGAGAAAGGTATAGGAAGACCAAGTACATATTCTCCTACAATTACAACAATATTAGAAAGAAGATATATTGAAAAAGATAAAAAACAATTATGTCCTACTGAGCTTGGAAAAGTTGTAAATAAATTATTAACAGAAAATTTTAAAGACATAATAAATGTAGAGTTTACAGCCAAAATTGAGCAAGAATTTGATGAAATTGCGGAGGGAAAACAGTATTGGAAAAATGTAATCAGAGAGTTCTATGGACCGTTTTCTGTAGAGTTAGATAAAGTAGAGAAAGAGTTAGAACATGTTGTCCTTGTCGACGAAGTATCAGATGTTCCATGTGACAAATGTGGAAGAATGATGGTTTATAAGTATGGAAGATATGGAAAATTCTTGGCATGCCCAGGATTTCCAGAATGTAGAAATGCAAAACCAATTATAGAGACAATTGATGTACCTTGCCCATGTTGTGGAGGTGTTGTGCAAGTACGAAAAACCAAAAGAAGAAAAAATTATTATATATGTGAAAATAACCCTGAAAAATGTAATTATATATCATGGAATAAACCAAAGATAGGTGAAGTATGGAATTCTAGTGAAGCAAATGATGTTAAGGATGAAACTCAGAAGAAGACAAGAAAAAGAAAGAAATAAATATAGAAAAACGTACAAATACTATTGCGAAAAGTGTTGAATTATATTATAATAATAAATTATAAATTTAAGGGAAAATGAGGGGAATAATGAAATGGTAAATCCAGAACTTTTGGAAGATTTGTGCTATGATGCAGGTACAACACGTAAAGAAAAAGCAATGGAGTATGTTGCAAAAAGAAGAGTGAATATAACAAAAGTTATTTACGAGAATAGTAAAAATTTTGAACTTAAATCTAAGGTAAAAGGTAATTCAGATAGTTATAATGTATATATTAAGGTACAAAATAATGAATTAGAAGATTTAAAATGTGATTGCCCAGACTATCAAAAAAATTATGCAGCTTGTAAGCATATTGTGGCTACAATGGTGGAGTTTGATAATAATCCAGATTATATTAGAATTTTTACTGGAAAGAAATCTGAACAAAACATTGAAAGTGATTCAACACAGGAATTAAAGAATATGAAAAATGCAAAAGACTATAAAATTTTCAAGCAATTAGTTAATGAATTCTATAATAATACATTTACCGATAATGATAAAAGTTTGGGAAAGTCAAAAAATAAAAATATAAAAATTGTTCCTAAATTATTAATAGATAAATATAATTCTAACCTAAAATTAGAGTTTAAAATAGGTGAGCAGCAATTATATAAATTAAAAAGTTTACCAGAGTTTTATGAAAAAATGTTAAATGGTGAAAATTTTAAATATGGCTTAAAATTAGAGTTTATTCATGATGCATCTTCTTTTGAAGAAGAAAGTTTACCAATATTAAATTACATAATGAAATATGGAGAAATTATAAAATATGCTAATCAAGCAGCAGATGACTATGGATATTATGGCAGGCATATGAGTGATTCATATATAACTGTTTCAAATTCGGGGTTTGATGAATTATTTGAGATATTTAAAGGAAGAACTCTTACAATCCAAAGAGAGTATTCAGAATATGATGCGTGTTTTGTAGATGAAGAACCAGATATTCAATTTCAATTAGAAGAAGTAAATAGTAAAGAATATAGGCTAATTCCTAATATAGATATATATGAATATAATATATTTCAAGGTAAAGAATTTGTGTACTTTGAATACAAAAACAATATATACAAGTGTTCAAAAGAATTTGATAGAACTACTTTAAAATTATTAAAAATGTATAGAAAAAATTTTACAACAGAAATTAGGTTACAAAAAAGTGAGTTATCCACATTATTTTCAATCATATATCCGAAAGTAAAGAACTCACTTAAATATGATTCTCTAGATCCTGAGGAAATTGAAAAAGTAATACCAAAGCAACTATATGTAAAATTATATCTAGACTATGATATAAATAATTATGTAATTGCAGATGTAAGATTTTGTTATGATGATTTTGAGTTTAATCCATTAAAACAAGAAAATATCAATATTGCACAGGATGTATTAAAAGAATCTGAAGCACTTGATGTATTTTTGAAAACAGGATTTATGTTAGACAAAGAAAATTCGAGATTAATATTAACAAATGAAGATGCAATTTATAATTTTTTATCTAATGAGATAGAATTTTATATGAGAAAATTTGAAGTCTTGGCAACAGAGGAATTTAAACAAAGACAAATAAAACAGCCCAAAGTTTCAAATATAGGAGTAAGAGTTGAAAATAACTTATTAGAAGTAAACTTTGATGGATTGGGATTTGAACTTTCAGAACTAAGAGACATAATGGATAAATATAGGTTAAAAAAGAAATTTCATAGATTGAAAAATGGAGATTTTATAGATTTAGAGGAAAATGAAACTATAAAATTTTTTGAGAGTTTAAAAACTAATTTGGACATAGATTTTAAAGAAATAGAGCAAGGAGAAATAAAATTACCTATATATAGAAGTTTATATTTAGATAGATTATTAAAAAACTCGGACATAAAGAATGTAAGCAAAGATGAGAATTATATAAATCTAATCGAAAGAATTGATAATAAAAATATTGATGAAAGTTTTGAATTGCCTAAAACCTTGAATGCAAATTTAAGAAATTATCAAGAGACAGGATTTAAATGGCTTAAAACATTGGATTCATATAATTTTGGAGGAGTTTTGGCAGATGATATGGGACTTGGTAAAACAATTCAATTGATAAGCGTAATTCTTTCTTATGTAGAAAGCTTTGAAAACAAGGCTAATCTACCAAAAGCAAGCCTAATTATTTGCCCAAGTTCCTTAACTTTAAACTGGTATAATGAAATAAAAAGATTTGCACCTACATTAAAGGTTCTATTAATTAATGGAAATGTTCAAGAAAGAAAAAACAAGATACAACAAATAAAAAATTACAATGTTATAGTACTTTCTTATGATATTCTAAAAAGAGACATAGATTTTTATAAAGAAAAAAATTACCAGTTCAAATATATAATAGCAGACGAAGCGCAATACATAAAAAATAATAATACACAGAATTTTAAGGCTATAAAGGAGATAGAAGCTGAAACTAGATATGCTTTAACTGGTACTCCAATAGAAAATTCATTATCAGAATTATGGTCAATATTTGATTTTGTGATGCCTGGATATTTATTTGGTTATAGAAAATTCAAAGAATTGTATGAAACTCCTATTGTAAAGGGTGAGGATGATTCTGCAATGAAGAAACTAAAAATGCTAATAGAACCATTTATTTTAAGAAGAGTTAAGGAAGAAGTTTTAACAGAATTACCTGATAAGACAATAACTATATTGAATAATGAAATGGAAGATGAACAACAGAAGATTTATATGTCATATATGTCTCAAGTAAAAGAAGAAATTGAAACTGAAATATCTGTAAATGGTTTTGAGAGAAGTCAAATTAAAATATTATCTTTATTAATGAGATTGAGACAAATTTGTTGTCATCCGAGTTTGTTTATAGAAAATTATAAAGGAGGAAGTAGCAAATTAAACCAATGCATACAAATTGTGAAAGATGCAATTCAAAGCGGTCATAAGATACTATTGTTTTCTGGATATACATCAATGTTTGATTTAATTGAAGAGAAATTTAAGAAAGAAAATATATCATATTATAAATTAACAGGTGAAACAAAGGTTGTGGATAGAATTAAACTTGTGGATGAATTTAATGATAATCCAGATATAAAAGTTTTTTTGATTTCTCTAAAAGCAGGAGGAACTGGACTTAACCTAATAGGTGCAGATATGGTAATTCATTATGATCCATGGTGGAACTTATCGGCAGAAAATCAAGCAACAGACAGAACTTATAGAATTGGGCAAAAGAAAAATGTTCAAGTTTATAAGCTAATAACTAAGAATTCTATAGAAGAAAAAATATATGAATTACAACAAAAAAAGGCTAGATTGATTGATAATATGCTTTCAACTAAGGAGACTTTTATAAGTAAGTTGACAAAAGATGAAATAATGAGTTTATTTAAGTAAATTTATAAGGTAGGAATAAAATTATGAATGATTTTATAACAGTTATAGGAGGAGGATTAGCAGGATCAGAAGCCGCATATCAAATTGCTAAAAGAGGTATTAAGGTTAGATTGTATGAAATGAAACCACAAAAATTCTCTCCTGCACATAGTAATAAAAATTTAGCAGAAATAGTTTGTAGTAACTCATTTAAATCAAATCTACCAACCAATGCTTGTGGATTATTAAAAGAAGAACTACGTTTATTAGATTCTTTATTAATAAGAATGGCAGATGAAACCTCAATTCCAGCGGGTCAAGCATTAGCTGTAGATAGAGAAAAATTTTCAGAAAAAGTGACTCATGAATTACAAGAAAAAAATAATATAGAAATAATACATAAGGAATTTGGAACTGATGATTTACATTTAAAAGATATGTCAAAGAAAGGTATAGTAATAATAGCAACAGGACCACTAACATCAGATTGTCTAGCAAAAGAAATAGCGAATATTACTGGAGATGAGGGATTGCACTTCTATGATGCTGCAGCACCAATAATTGAAAAAGATACAATAAATATGAATATAGCATTTTGGGGAGATAGATATGACCAAGAAAGGGCAAAAGATGAAGATGTTGAGGAATGGATGAATAGAATAAAAAATTTAAAAAATGCTGATTATATAAATCTTCCAATGAATAAAGATGAATATGAAAATTTTGTAAATGAACTTGTTGATGCTCAAATTGTTGAATTACACGAATTTGAAAAGAGGGAAATTTTTGAAGGTTGTATGCCAATAGAGATAATGGCTAAAAGAGGAATTGATACTTTACGTTTTGGACCATTGAAACCAGTAGGTTTTACAGATCCACGAACAGGATATAGACCATATGCTGTGGTACAATTAAGGCAAGATAACAAAGAAGGTACAATTTATAATATTGTGGGATTTCAGACAAATTTAAAGTTTGGTGAACAAAAAAGAGTTTTCAAGTTAATTCCTGGATTGCAAAATGCAGAGTTTGTAAAGTATGGAGTAATGCATAGAAATACTTATATTAATTCACCTGAACTATTGGATGAGACTTATAATTTAAGAAAAAATAATAATATATTTTTTGCTGGACAAATTACAGGTGTTGAAGGGTATGTTGAATCCATTTCATCAGGCTTAGTTGCCGGAATAAACGCATGTTTAAGGTATAGAGAATTAGTTTCTAAAGAAGAAAATTCGCAGTCTATTTTGAGTAAAAATAAAAAAATATTTAATCAAAATACAATGATAGGTGCATTAGCCAAATATATTTCAACAAGTAATAAGAAATTTCAGCCTATGAATGCTAATTT